>RFPC01000082.1 GCA_009926305.1 bacterium | reverse complement strand
ACGAGTTCATCCTCTTCTTGATGAAGTGTCGGAAAACGTTGGGCAATCAGTTTCTTTGCAATTGTTGTTACTTCTTTTAAGTCTTTCGTGGTGAAAGTATCACGAAAGTGCTTCAGGTTTTTACCTTCGAAGCGGGCGAGTCCCAGATCATCTGTTTCATATTGGACTTCTAGGAGAGAGGCTGACGGGTAGTTAATCTTATTTTCCATAAAGGCTGCTCTTCAATCGCGCTTCGAAGTTCTTACATCGAACATTCTTGTTCAATTCAATATCTTATTCCAATATATTGTGAGTGTTTTATGAATAAAAGTTTATAGGGGATATATGCAAATCTCCATTCTTCAGAAGTTTCTCGGGCGATGATGGAAATAGAGCGAAAATTTTTTGTGAATCTTGACCTGATCGGCACTCGCCTTCAGAGCTATCCCTCTGTTTTTATTCGCCAAGCCTATTTGGCTGTAGACGAAGTTCTCAAAAGGGAGGTTCGAATCCGAGATAAGGGGGGCACTTGTACCGTAACCATAAAAGAGGGGATGGGATTAGTTCGGAAGGAGATAGAAACTGCCTTATCGAAAGAGCAGTTTGACGCTTTGATAGTGGGAGCTCAGGGGAGAATCATTGAAAAGACTCGGTATGAGCTCCCGATAGGAGACTACACGGCAGAGGTAGACATCTTTCAGGGGTGTTTGGATGGCTTGGCTCTGGTTGAGGTCGAATTCTCATCTGAAGACGAGGCAAAGGCTTTTCAGTGCCCTCAGTGGTTTGGAGAAGAGAAGACAGCGGATGCCCGTTTTAAGAATGTGCAGCTTGCAACCGCTCGCACTCCATTACAGATTTGCAATAGCACTGGTCTGTAGCACTATCCTTAGCGAGCACTATCCTTTAGCGCTTGGGTGTCAGCTCAAGACTCGCTCGGTATAGTATCTGGAGCTACGGTAGTCTCGGCAGTAACCTGTTCCGAAGGTTCCAAAAGCTTGCGCGGAACACCAAGTCCTTCTATCCGAATGCACCTATTCGAAAACAAGATGTAGTATCCAGAATTATGATCAACGGTTACATCAGTGAGAACGTCAGAATCTGCATTTTTCTTCGCTTTCGAAAGTGCTTGAGCTGCGCTGGCGGAGGCATTAAGCGGTAGAATTCCTAGAAAACGATACTGGCAGTCTGAGCCTTTTGCGGGAATAGTGCCTCGAATCCCCGGTTGAAGTGGGCTCGTAGAAGTAATCAGACTTCCACTCGATGGATGACTTGAACAGCCACTAAGCGCGAGGATTGGTATCGCAAGGAGGAGAACAAAACAACATCTAATCATAACCGCCCTTTTTTATCTTAGTTCCTCCCATTATTCTTTGCTTCTAGAGCTCGGGCAAGATCCCTATCGGATCTTTCTGTGTATCTCATGGTTATTCGTACATCACTGTGCCCGAGTGCCTGCGCAACAAGCCGTACGTCTTGTGAGGAGTTTAAGAGGTCTGTAGCGAAAGAATGTCTCAGGAGGTGAGGATGGAGGCGGATGGAAGCCGAGAGTTGGTTGATCGCTCTCCAGATAGACTTTGAGCCCATCAAGAAAGAGTCTGGATCTAACGGATTCACCCGATATGTACTGATGAAAAGCGGGAGCTTTTTATCTTGACCGATGGTGAGCTCGGGGAAAAAGCGGCTGAGCTCTCGTCGACGTTCATCGAGATACTCTTGGAGTCTGATACGAAGCCCAGAAGAGATATACACATTACGGAATTTTTTCCCCTTCGTCCTCACATTTTGAATCCACTCTATTCCTTCATCCAGCTGACCGAGTCGTAGGAGTCGCACTTCATCAGCTCGAAGACCTGTCTCGATCAAGAAAATGAACAACATTTCGTTTCGACGGCGTTGGAAGGTGTCTCTTTGTGAACGTCTTTCTTTTGCATTTTCCAGAGCATCATGCACTTGTTCAATGGTCAGCGCCTTGGGCCGGTGTGGCTGAATTTTAGGAGGCTTCACTTCTTTTGCTGGATTTGTAAAGTTTGGAACACGCTCTGCCAGCGTTCTTCCCATATGTTTTATGGTAGCAAGTCTGCGAGAAACGGTGGCTGGTGCTTCACCCCGCGACAGGCAATGTTCAATAAAGTTTTGGACGCTTGAATGATCCCAATGCGCAACTTCAAGCTTAGAATGATCTCTTACCGCATGATAGTCCACGAGAAAATCGAGAAATTGGATAGTGTCATTGCGCTTCGCTTTAGCGGTATGCTTGGAGCCCGAGGCATAATAATCAAGGTAGCTATCTACAACTCTTTCGAGTTTGAGTCGTGAAAAACTCTTGTTGCGAACAATTTCCTCAAGAGTTTCTTTTTCTTTTGGGGCACTGGCTTCCATTCCTTAAGAATTTAACGAGATGGGGTTGATGTCAAACGAATTATAATTTTCTTTTCGTGATATAGTTGAATGAATCTGCGTTGCTCTTCTACTCTCCTTTTTCCGAGAAAGCGCGATTATGTTTTTAACCGCAAGGAAGCGAGCAACACGAGGAGCAGTCCGCCAAGTAGAGCACTCCAGTAGAGCCAGAGTGAAACTCCAGTAGAGCCAGAGTGAAACTCCAGTAGAGCCAGAGTGAAACTCCAGTAGAGCCAGAGTGAAACTCGGAGAGGATAGGCTGAATGTATGAAGTGTTTAGATGAGCTCTACTTCATCTACAATAGCGAGTACTTCCTTGGTGTCGACGATTCGTAACAACTCGTCCCACGGCACTCGAGTTCCAGCATGACGTCCTACGAGCACGGTCGCACCAAGAGGAATGCCACTAATATTCGTTTCCTCATCTGTATCTGCATCAATGGCACTGGCTACTTCGATAACTTGAGCCAGTAGACTCTCTTCTCCCCGATCCTTTGCATTTTCTGGTAGGTAGAGTCCCCCATCTGTTTTTGAATCTGCTTTTTTTATTTGCACAAGCACGCGCATTCCGAGAGGGTGCACTTTCCGGACAGAGCGATTGGCATCGCTAAAGTGTTCAGATAAATCTTTCATAGCAGGAAGCTTTTCACCTTTCTTGTTACTCATCTAGTTGCCTTGAGAAGTGAGCACCAAGTGTACCTGAATTTTAGGCTTAGAGCGAGATGCTGTTCTGGAATGAGTGCTGATACGAGAGCGAAGAAGTCATCTTGCTCAGGGAGGTTACAAATGATGACACGTTCTTTAGAGTCATAACTACCTGATTTATTTAGTAAGCTCTTCCGATAATCTTGCGCTCAAGAAATGAGTATGAGCCAGACAGGGAAAGACAGCGCCTGGTCATTTTCAAGAAGCGGAAATTTGATGGAGAGTTTCCAAAAATCGGTGTATTTTCTGAACCGTTTCTGGCAAAAAACTACTCATACTAGAAAGTTAGGGTATTCTCCCGAAGGTACTGTCAAACACACTACGACAAAAAAGGTTAACCACATGTCCGACAAGAGCGTCACCGTCAATTTCCCAGAAGGAAACTCCATTGAACTGCCAGTAGTTCAAGGCTCAGAACAAGAGAAAGCAATTGATGTCTCAGCGTTGAGAGGGAATACGGGATATATCACTCTTGATCCTGGATATGGAAATACAGGCAGTTGTAATAGTGCGATTACCTTCATTGATGGAGAGAACGGGATTCTTCGGTATCGGGGATATCGAATTGAGGATCTTGCAGAGCACAGTACGTTTCTTGAAACATCATACCTATTGATCAATGGGAAGCTTCCCTCAGCAGAGGAGTTAAGTTCATTCGAAGCTCAGATAAAGAATCACACCTTATTACACGAGGATGTAAAAAGTTTTTACGATGGATTTCCAAGAGATGCTCATCCAATGGCGATCTTGGCGTCGGTTGTAGTTTCTCTCTCCTCCTTTTATCAGGACGAGGTGGGAAGCCCAGAAGAGGTTTCATATCTGAACAGTATTCGTTTAATGGCGAAGCTTCCGACGATTGCCGCATGGGCATACAAAAAGTCTGTAGGTCACCCTTTTACTTATCCAGATAACAGCCGGAGCTATGCGGAAAACTTTCTTTACATGATGTTTGGACTTCCTGTGGAGCATTTTGAGGTTGACCCGCTCGTTGCGGAGGTCCTTGATACGCTGCTTATTCTGCATGCAGATCACGAGCAGAACTGCTCGACTTCAACGGTAAGAATCGTTCGAAGCTCAGGGGTTAATCTTTTTGCTTCAATTGCTTCGGGGATCTGTGCACTTTGGGGATGGCGCCATGGTGGGGCAAACCAGGAAGTAATCGAGATGCTTAATCGAATCCGAGAGGATGGCGGTGATGTGAAGAAGTATATTGAGATGGCGAAGGATAAGGATAGCGGTTTCCGTTTGATGGGATTCGGTCACCGGGTATATAAAAATTATGATCCTCGAGCGAGTGTTATCAGGAAGAAGTGTGAGCAAGTTCTGACCAAATTAAATAGCGATGACCCAACCCTGGAAATCGCGCGCAAGCTCGAAGAAGCCGCCCTAAACGACGATTATTTTAAAGAGAGAAACCTTTATCCGAATGTCGACTTTTATAGTGGCATTCTCTACAAGGCAATGAATATTCCAGTCAACGCGTTTACTGTTATGTTTGCGCTAGGGCGACTTCCAGGGTGGATTGCTCATGCAAAGGAATACTCAGAAGACCCGAAGAACAGGATTGGTAGGCCTCGACAGGTGTATACTGGTGAGACAGAGCGCAAGTATGTCCCAATCTCTGCACGTTAGAGTCTCTGCACGGTAGAGAGTCGCAAAACAACACAAATTTTTGAGTTTCTACAGAGCGTTTTTATAAAAAGCTGCTGTGGTGACGTAATGTTCAACCCCTGAGCGAGTAAATTCCCGCTCGAGTTCATTCACTTCACGAAGGACCTGTGCTGGAACTCCGGCTGCCATCATCTTTTTTGGTACATGCATTTTCATCCGTACAAGCGAGTTGGCTGCAACCAGGGCGTCTTCATCGATAATCGATTCGTCTAGAACGGTAGCCTGCATGCCAATGAGTGCTCGATTTCGGACGTGACACCCATGGAGGACCGCACCGTGTCCGATGGTAACTTCATCCTCTACAATACAAGGCCCAAGTCCTCGAGAGGTATGTAAGACGGCATGTTCTTGCAGATTTGTCTTAGCGCCAATGATGATGGGATTTATATCTCCTCTAACCACAGCACCGAAGAAAACAGAGCTACCTGATCCGATTTCAACATCTCCAATCACATACGCATTAGGCGCAATGAAAACATCATCTGCGATTCGTGGAGTTTTATCGTGATACGATATGACTGGCATGACAGCAGTTACCGAAGAACCTGGAGCGCAGCCTCGATGCACCGATCCTTCGACGGAAGGATTACACTTTCTAAGCTCTTCGAGTACGGCATCGGTACGTCCAGACTTGAAACGAGCCCCACTGGTGCATCCAGTTCATCAAATATGCGTGTGCTAATCAGGTGGCTAATATAGGCTCCGAAACTTGCCATTTCATGTTGTTCCTGAATGATCAGCACTCGATTTGTTTTTGCAACCGATGTAAAAATTGCATCTTCGTCAAGAGGTCGAAGAGTTCTCAAATCAAGCACCTCAGCCGATATCCCTTGTTGCTCGAGAGCATTTGCAACCTCGAGGGTAAGAAAGACATTTTTTGACCAAGAAATCAGAGTTATATCACTTCCCTCTTTTTTTACATCAGCAACACCAAGAGGAATGGTGTATTCGCCCTCTGGAACAGGCCCCTTCATGCTATAGGTCAATTCTGACTCGAAAAAACATACGGGATTATCATCACGGATACTAGACTTGAGTAGGCCCTTCATGTCGTAGGGAGTAGATGGACAGACAACCTTGAGGCCTGGAGTATACGCATACCACTGCTCGAATGAGTTCGCATGTTGCGCACCAAGTTGATAAGCAGCGCCTCCAGCTCCACGAAATGTTATAGGAACCGAGAGTTGCCCGGCAGACATAAGTCTTGCCTTCGCCGCTGTGTTTATTATCTGGTCGATAGCCACCAGCGAGAAGTTAAAAGTCATAAACTCTACGATGGGTCGAAGCCCGCACATTGCAGCTCCGATGCCAACTCCTGCAAAGCCATTCTCTGCAATCGGTGTATCAATAACCCGCTTGCTACCAAACTCATCCAACATACCCTTCGAGCACTTGTATGCTCCGTTGTATGCACCCACCTCTTCTCCGAGGAGAAGGACATTTTCATCCAAACGCATTTCTTCTGACATCGCTTCCTGAAGAGCGTCTCGGATTGGAATTTCTCGAACAGTCAGTCCTTCATTCACGGCGCTTTCTCCCCCTTGATGTAGTGATTCCACGGCAGCCTCTTAACTTTCTATATAGGTATAATTTGTTGCGGTTGCAGGGTCTGGAAACGGAGAATTCTCAGCAAACTCCACCGCTTCTTGAATTTCGTTTTCAATATCAGCCTCTATCTGCGCTCGTTTGTCTCCCATTTGCAGTTCATCCAGCTTCTGTCCAAGGAGAAGGATCGCATCACGTTGTTGGCGCTCCTGAACATCTTCACGCGTTCGATACTTTTGTGGATCTGCCATCGAGTGCCCTCTGTATCGGTACGTTTTTACCTCAATCAAGGTAGGTTGGTTATGTTCTCGAGCCCTCTGCACTGCTGTATGAACTTTTGAGCGAACGTCAAAAATATCATGCCCATCAATAGTTTCACGCGCCATCGCATAGCCAAGTGCACGGATTGAGAGGTCTTCTGTAGGAGCTGTCTTCTCAAGTGGAGTGCCCATTGCGTATTCGTTGTTTTCAATGAGATATACGACTGGAAGTTCCCACAGTGAAGCGAGCGAGAGCCCTTCGTGAAAAGGACCAATGTTGATGGCACCATCGCCGAGGAAGCAGAGTGTTACCCCATTCTCCTCTTTATACTTTTGCGCGAATGCTAGACCGGCAGCAAGTGGCACTTGCGCTCCTACAATACCCCATCCACCATAAAAGTTATTATCGATGTCATAAAAATGCATTGAACCACCACGGCCTTCGACACATCCTGTGCCTTTACCGAGGAGTTCGGCCATACCTGCTTTTGAAGAGCCTCCTCGAGCCAGGTAGTGTCCATGACAGCGGTAAGCAGTTATGACCTTGTCATGTTTTTCGAGCACTGAAAGTGCTCCAACAGCCACTGCTTCCTGACCGATGTACAGGTGGAGAAAGCCACCAATTTTTCTTTCAGTGTAGAGTCGAGCTGCCTCTTCTTCGAAGCGACGGATTCGAAGCATTCTTTGATAGAGTTCGCATAAAAGTTCATGATCCATAGGAGACCTGTTTAATATCGAGGTTTAGCCCGTAAAAGTAGTAATTACCGCACAAGAAGGCAACTCACTCGATTGTTTTGATGGGGTAAAGGTCGTACCCTTGGGGGAGTAGGCGTGAGTTTCGTATCAAAAGAACCGAGGTGAAGGTCTGATACAGCTTACGGATCAGATTATAAAGCATTGAAATGACACGACTTTTTGCGGTAGATCCAGGTCTTCTCTGTTCAGGATGGGCACTTTTCAAGGCTCAAGAGGGCTCAGACCCTTTCTTACTTGCTGTTGGTAAAATATCTCCGCTTGGATCAAAGCATCCAATGGCTCACCGCCTTGAAGACCTGCAGGTCAAGTTCAGGGAGATACGGGAAGAAGCGCGGCTTGGATCGAACGATATTTTAGTTTGTGAGGCTCCCACAACCATGCGAGACCCACGCGCTGCTTTGGTGGTAGAGCAGGTACGGGGGGTCTTTGAAACCGTTGCTCGTGAAGCAGGAATGAGAGTCCCTGGTCGGGTTCATCCCCGTTCAGTGCAGTACGAGGTAATGGGTCTGAGTGGCAAACAGCTTCCTCGTGAGGTTGTAAAGTCAACAGCGATAGAGGTTGCAGTTCGCCTACATGGAGAACGGCTCAAAAACTTGGGATTATCGATTCATTCGACGCCTAAAAAATATCAGGATATTATAGACGCAGTATTAATCGGAACATACGGTCTGTCAGCGATAGCGCAGGCGGAACAGGTTGGAGAGCCGTGGGAAAAGTTTTTTTCCCAAAATGAACCGAGAAGGAAATCGCGTTTTCGGCTAACGGAGTCAGGAGGGATCAGGTAATGAAAAAAATATTTCTTCCCTTAGGTTGGATCTCTGCCATAGCAATTTTAGCGTGCGGGGTACTGCCGGCAGAGCAGTTATGTGCTCAGGCAAATGATCGAACAAATATCCTCGAACATTCGACGGATCCTCGAGGTCTCCCTGAGGTGATAATTTGTTCCCAGAATCTAGAGAACTTCGGCGAGCTTGCGCTTATGAAAAGGCGGGAGGAAGCCGAGAATGAAAAAGAACGGGAAGCCAAGATGCATGCTCTGGTGAAACGTTTTCAGAAGGCAGGATGTACGATTATTGCCGTTCAAGAAGTGCTCGGTGCAAATTCGAAGAAAGCACAAGAAGCATTAGACGAGCTTGCGTTACGGTTACGGCATTACACGAATAAGGAGTATGTAACTTATATAGGACCATCGAACGATAGAATCTCTCAGGTAGGATTTATCGTTGAAAAAGAAGGGATTGAATTTAATGGCCTTACCTCATTCGCCAAGGTCGAGCTCCCTAAGGTCTCAGAAGGTCAAGAGCCACGCTTGTTTGCGCGAGGACCACTTCAGCTTCGACTGGTTGTCAGTGGTAAAGAGCAGGCTGCTTCCCGTGAGCTGACCCTTGTGACCTTTCATTTTAAATCACAGGCGTTTAACAGCGGAGATGGAGCAGATCTTTCTTGGGAGACCTATCGAATGGAGATGGCCGAAGCGCTGCGTCGAGTGATCGTTCAGAGGAATGAAGAGCTCTTAAAGGGAGATGGGAATCTTTTAGTTTTACTCGGAGACCGAAATAGTCACTTTGATTCTGCTAGTGCTCGGCTCCTGACAGGAGAGGTGATTCTTTCCAGGTTCCAAGGCGAAGCGCCGTGCAGGTTAAGTAAAAGGGGTGTCCCACTTTGTAAACCTGGTGCCGTTTTGCCCCCGATCTTCACAAGTGTCCTAACCAATGATCCTCAAACGTTCCAGTCATCAGGGACGTATTTGTATGGAAATACTTTTTCATGGCTTGATGAAATTCTCTTGCCTGTCACTAACTTGCAGTATGCGTATGAAAAGGCGGGCGTAGAGGGCGATTACGATAGTGGAGTGATACGAGAATTTGAGGAAGCCTCGGATCATGGGCTCGTTTATGTGCGCCTCAACTGGTAGGAAGCCAACCTTTATAACTCCTGAGAAGACTGCTTCGGATCTTCTAACATATTGTGCAGCAGACCTGGCACACTCGGAGTCATGTGCGCTTCAATATAAATCTGATAGGAGAACAATCGTTTGGATATCGAAATACCAATACGGTTGAGTGCAATCAATAAGCGACTGATACGACCTCTTTTGAATACAAGAGGAAATGGCGCAGGGATCCCTTCGCAGCGTGAAACGACATAACCACTTTCCTCCAAAAGACTGATCAGATTCTTAAAGTTAAAGAGTCTCTTGTGACCGATATCGAGTATTCCTCTCGGACCATAGTTAAATTGACCAACAAGGTGTGCTAGGCGAAGAATAATAAATCCGATATTTCCTGTCGTAATAATTACTCGCGGAGTCTGTGAACCGTAACAGTCTCTTAAGTGATCAAGAAACTGCTCAGGATTATTGAGGTGTTCGATGATGTCCAGCAGTAAGATTGTGTCGAATGCATCGGCTCGCAGTGATTTGCTCGGCTTGAACGTATTCAGATCCTGTTGCTCAAAATGCTTAGCAAATCTCTGAACCTTTGGAATATCTCTTTGATCCACACATGAGACTTGGCACCCCTTTTCGCTTAGTGCACGCGCTACAACGCCTTCCCCACATCCAAGGTCGAGGACATTCTGCGGCTCATTGAATGCTTCAACAGTCTTAGAATGAGAAGAATCAAAATCGAGTTTTGCCTCATACGGCTCAGCTCGAAAATTCACCCCTACATCAAATTTTCTTCTATAAAGCAGCCCGAGATTCTGTATACGACTCATGAGAGTGGCACGAACTACATCCAATGCATATCGAAAACCATTCACATGACACACTTCATCACCATAGTGTGTTGGAATAGGGATCTCAGAAACTCTTAACGATTTACGAAAGAGCTGGATGATAATCTCTGTATCAAAGTGAAAATCATTTGTATTTCTCTCAAATGGAATCTCTGAAAGAGCGCTTGTTGAATACGCACGAAACCCACTGTGAAATTCTGACAGATGCGAACCAAGACAAACGTTCTGAAAGTTTCTTTGTTAAAGTTGTCTTTCCGCTTCCAATGTTGCCAGCAACAACAACAAACATTTTATTGCTACCACTAGATAACTGCTCATAGGCGTGTTTAGACATGCGTCCCCCCAATATCTTGTATGTTTCTATTTGGTACCAGAATCATAGCAAAACAGTCAATCAAATTAGCAAAAGAGAGCGGGTCTAGTGCGGTAAAGATTCAAACTTATACACCAGATACTATGACTATTAAGTCAAGCAAAT
>RFPC01000081.1 GCA_009926305.1 bacterium | reverse complement strand
CCACCTATCGGGTCATCGGTTTCGGTCACGCCAATCACGGGTTCTTTAATCAATTCGCATTCACTTCCACCATCGGATATGCCTGCGGAATATATAATGCTCATCTCCACGATCCTGAGATGGATGGTGCCGTGATTATTCGTGTTCGGCACGAAGAATGGGAAGTGATTCAAGAGTTCAATTCTGAGCACTATCCCATCAGCATTGTATACGGTCCTCTGGGCAACTTTAAAGTCGAAAAGTCCCCTATCCTGGATGACTGAAGAGCAACTGATGTTCTGCTATTGGTATGAAGAACTCACAGGGGATTCTGTAGAAGAACTCTGTGAGCAGCTTGAGATTACTGTTGATTACTTTATGATGGAGTTCGTTTGATGGCACTCTCTACTAAGACAACACAAAAACTAGCAATTGCTCTCACTCCTGAAGTGATTGAGTATATCTACGCTGATGAGCGTTGGTTTGACTTTATGATTGAAATGGTTGGCGAGGCAGTACAACAAAAGCTGGGCACAAATGATATGGAATTAATTGCCGAACTGGGACAATGTGTCATTGAGAATATGGTTCTCAAGAGTGTGACAGTTGACTAAGTGGCACACAGGGGGTTGTGAGACCCCCCAGAACCTGCTACATTACATTTGTTCCTGAGAAATCCAATGCGCACCGTTTCTGTTCATTCTGAGAAAAGCATTCGGTTTACGAATCACGCCAAGTTCTGGTGTGAAATGCTGAACAATTATCGCAAATGTTACCCCAAGCATTCGTTTACTCAGATGGCAAAGCATTTCAATCTGAGTGAAACCAGTGCGCGTAGGTATTACTATGGAATTCACCAATTTAATGGTGGATTGTTTGGTCCCTGTTACAATCAAGTCCGCAGAGGTGCCTGTGTGACACTCTGAGAACTGTCACAAGGGGGGTTCCAATGCCCCCCAGAACCTGCTACATTACATTTGTTCCAAAGGAAACCACCATGTCCGTCACTCTGAGCGCCAACTACACTGAAATCTTCGATACTGAAACTGTGGAGAAGATTGATGAACTGCTGGAAGAGAACTATGCTCTCGATGATATGCTGCAGTTCATTGATAACCACAGTGAAGGTGATTTCGTAGCATACTATGAAGAGTATGTGCGTTGTGGTGAGGCAATTGGTTATGAAGCCGTAGATGCTCTCATTGATGAAATGGGTTGCGTTTCTGACGTTCAAGATTGTGATGAGCGTTATCAGGGTTGCTATGGTTCCACTGCTGAATTCGCAGAGGAAATGGTGAGTGAAATCTACGGTGACATTCCGTCGATTGTTGTAGTTGACTGGGAAGCAACCTGGGATAGTGCTCTGCGTTATGATTACACTGATTGTATCGCTGGTTATCGTGAAGTGTACTTCTTCCGTGACTGCTGATAAGTGTCAGAATCCCCCCTTGCGGGGGGCACCTATATTACATTAATTACTGAGAAATCCAATGCCCACCACTGTGAACGTCAACTACTCTGAAATCTTAAAAAATTTCTTTAAAGATTTGTATAGTGCCGAAATTGCAGAGAAGATTGATGAATTGTTGCAAAAGGGTTATGTTCTCGATGATATGGTGAGATTCCTTAGTGAAGGTGAAAATGAAGAAAATGATTTTGTAGAACATTATGAAGAATATGCTCTCAATAATTTCACTGCTGATAAAATCTAGTCGAGATGCGCACACATACAATCTCGACTAGATGTGCGCATCATACATTAATCTAGATCTAGTTACATTACATCTAGATCTAGATACATGAGGAAGGGGTTTGCCTCATCTAGTCAGAAAAGTTACCCTCTATGTGGTAGTCATATAGGTTGATGGTGATTAGGGAAACTATACAGGAGGGAGTGATGACCCTCCTGTTTTTTTATGCATATGTGCAAGAATATGTGCTTCACCCCACTCACCCCTTCCCACACCATCTAGATGTGCTTTTATATAACTTACTCATACTATCCCTTCGGGATAATCCACCTTCGGTGGATTGGCTTTAGTATTATAATTAAGAGCTTTATATTCTTATCATCCTTGACAAGCCTGATTCTACTCATATTCTTATAACTTGTCAAGCCCCCCTTATAGATATTATAATTAATATTTTATTGCAGGATGAGTGACGAACTAGTTCATCATAAAGCCTACTTCAGCTCTCATTGAATTGTTAAATTCATTCTACAGCACCTAGGTGCTCCTGTAAGGTGCCTTTGTGCCACTTTAGGTACTGGCACATACCCTATTGTGTTTCGTGTCCTTTCCTGCCATACTACATTCGTTGCTGAGGTTAAGCAAATGTCCCGCACTTACCGCAAAGATTACTACAGCAAAGCAGCACTGCGTAAACCGCAAACCCGTCAAGAAATCAAGAAACTTTCTCACATTCTTGATGATCTGAAGGATGGTGATTATCAGGTTTCGGGTATGAATCACCTGCACCATCGTCTGGCAGTTCTTCCTACTGATTGGGATGATCTTGTGATTTCCGCATACTATCAGAAACCGACTGTGCCAGTTGACTAAGTGGCACAAGGGGGATTGATTTTTCCCCCATTCTGCTCTACATTACATTTGTTCCTGAGGAATTCACCTTGTCACTTACTCAAGATCAGTACGATCAACTACTGGAAAATTATGTTTCTTGTATAGTTGATGGTATGGATATTGATACTTTGGTTCAGTTTGCAAAAGAGCAAATGGAACTGAATCTTCGTAAGAACTGTTCAATGGATGAAGAACTGATTGAAGAAATCGGTCGGTTCAATGATGAATCTGATGTTGCTGCTATGTTGGAAGATGTGGGGGCAAATCCTGCGGACTTTGGTGTTAGCAACTGGTTGGATGAGGACACCTGATTAACTGTCACAAGGGGGATTGATTTTTCCCCCATTCTGCTCTACATTACATTTGTTCCTGAGAAAGTGATGCTCTTTCAAGTTACTGAAATTGAGTTTGATTTTGAGGATTCTGAAGGTATACTACCTGAAGAGTTTCAAAATCCCATCATTGAAGATACCATCGGGCAAATCTGGGAGGCAGATGATGAATATGACCTCGTAGAAGAAATCACTTGTGCTACAGGTTGGTGTATCAAGTCCATTGATTACCGTCACGTTCTTTCCTGATTATGACCGACTTCCACGATTACGTTCTGAGTTTCTATGGTCCTGATGGCATCTATCCTATGGGTGCCACACTCTCACTGGTACAAGATGCCACGCAAACTCATATCGAAATCCTGAAACTTAAGGGGCAAAAGTTCTTCGGTGACAGTATCGACCGTGAGTTTGTGCGTGATTTGCTGCTCACAAAGTATAATCTTTCGATGGTGTGACAGTTGACTAAGTGGCACAAGCCCCCTTGTGCTGCCCCCCAATCCGTGCCATACTACCTTTGTCGTTGAGGGATTCACCCCATGCGTAAAATCGAACGCCAAATGAACGATGCTATCAGCAACGCCAAGAATTGGTGCTCTGGCAACACTCAGGTTTGCTGGGATGGTGCTGCTCAGGTTGCCGAAGTGTTCCTTCACGGTAACCTGATTGCTAAAATCGGTTCCTGCTGGATTCAGCTTTTCGATGGTGGTTGGCAGTCTGTGACTACCAAATCCCGTCTGAATGCTATTCTGCGTGTTCACGGTTGCCCTGGTGAGTGTGTATTCCAACGCAACTTTGAGTGGCGTCTGGGTGTCTCTGATGGTGGCGATGTTCCGTTCTTCAGCGGTATGCGTCTCAACTGAGTGTGACAGTCAGGGGGCTGGTACAAGCCCCCTTGCGTTCCTTCCCATTCTCTGCAATACTGTAAAAGTCAAAACAAACGACACAATGGAAACCTCCAAATCCTTCCCTCCCGCTGATGCTCTGGTTGCCTATCTGCGCCAGGTTGATTATCAGAAACTCTACAATCAATTCGTGAGTTTCGTTGTCGTTGCTGCAGCATTCGTGGCAGCAGTCTATACTGTGCTCCGCACCAAATGGGTTGAGTATGATTGCACCGAGCGTTGCCAAATCGCTGCGCTTTATGTGAAAGAAACTGCAATCAAACTCTATAACTGGGTTCGTGAAGTGTTCGTCCCGTTTATGATTGAAACCGCAAACGATGTTCGTTCCTTTTATAACATCGTGCGGGTGGCTCAGACGGTCTGAGAACTGGCACAAGCCCCCTTGTGGTTCCCCCCATTTGATGCCATACTGGCTTTGTTGAGAGAAAAACAACCCAAATGCAAAACAAGCACATCGAACACCCCGAAGATAGCATCCTCACGGGGGATCTTAGCGTTCTTGATTGGTTTGTCAATCCTGGTACTCTCTCCGTCAAGATCGATGGTGCCCCTGCTATTGTGTGGGGAACCAATCCTGAGAATGGGCAATTCTTCGTTGGAACCAAGAGCGTTTTCAACAAAAAGAAAATCAAGATTTGCTATACTGAGGCAGACGTGTTTGCCCTGTATGATGAGGCAACTCACGCAAATCTGATTGAGATTCTGTGTGCCTGCCTGAAGTATCTTCCCCGCACTGAATACATCATTCAGGGAGACTTTATCGGTTTCGGTGGTTCGAACGAATACAAACCGAATACCGTAACCTATCAGTTCCCTGAGATTGTGCGGCAGGTTATCATCATCGCCCCGCATACTGAATACTATACGGAAACCACGCTACAGGATGCCGTAGCGTATCCTATGAAGGGTGGAGTTTCGCTTGCCCTTCCCTCTACTGATACGGTTAAGTTCATTCAACCGAACGCATACATTCTCCACAATCAAGAATCCTTCGCTGATGTTGAGGAAGTGGTAAAGTTCGCCCGTCAGATGGCAACTACCGTAGAGTTCGTGAGTGATAAAGAGGCAGCACAAATCAAAAAACAACTCAACGCCTGCATTCGTGCTGCTGAGGTTATCAACGCTGACGATTTTGATTGTGACCCTAACCTCATCCGACTGTGGGCACTGGTGAAGTCTATCAAGGACGATTGCCTGTCCATTTGCCGTAACGATGGTCCTGCAGCTTACCTGGGTTCTCCGTATGCTGGCTATGAGCGAATCGACTCCGAAGGTTATGTGATGACCAATGAGTTCGGTATGTTCAAACTGGTCAATCGTGAGGTGTTTAGTTATGCCAACTTCAACCACGGTCGTTTCCAGTGTGCCAGTTGAGAAGGTGGCACAAGCCCCCTTTACGGGGGCACCTCTCAACCCTTATATTGTAAAAGTCACCAACGGAGGAAACAATGTTTGACGAACTTTGGACTGAGATTCAGGATATGCCAGGCGAAATCTTCGACCTTGATATTCCCGAACTTGATGAGGATTCTGACAAGTTCAATGTAAACGAATACCTCAATTCCAACTACGATTACTGATAACCAAATGTCCGATTCGATGTTCTATTCTTTCACTGGCGACGGCGTAACCTTTCTGGGTTTGATTGGTATCGTCTCCACTGGAATCATCCTGGTTTCGGTGTTCCGTTCTTACATGAGTTCACCATACCGTAAGTGACCAATTGTCCTGAATCATGACATTAAACTGATTCACATTCCCACTCATTCTTCATTCTTTCTTTTTTCATTATGACCCGCGAAATGATGCTTGGCCTGCTGCGTGCTGGTAACACTGGCGATCAACTGCTGGCTATTCTTGATACTCTGACTGGTGATGTGGCACCCGCTGAGATGGTAACTGCCACCGAATCCGCTGAGGGTTCCTATGGTCAACCCACCGCAGAATGGGTTAATTTCTGACACTAACCCAGGGTGTGCCAATCGGACGGCTGGCACACCCTGCCTCCCACTGCCCCCTAGGGGGCCCTATACTGGCCTCAGTTCAAACGAAACGCCTCAAATGAAAGTCTACGCTGTGATCGGTGGTTGGGATTATGAAGGCGAGAATTTCAATTCCCTTCGTCTGTTTGATTGTAAGTCTGCTGCCGAAGCATACTATAAAGAATTGACGGAAGTTGACGGTTACGATTATGCTTTGATTGAGGTTCGTGAGGTGTGCATGGAATCTGCAATCCTCGCTGCCTGAGTTAACCAAACCCTTCGCAAACCTACCCCTTCTCATTATGCGCCAGCGTCTGATTGATTCCATCCGCAAGATGATGCAAATCCATTACAATTCCCCTGAGTTTGAGTATAGTTTTCTGGACTTCTACACTGAGACTAAGCTTAAGGAAATGATGGCAGGTTGGCAGCAGAATCAACCCGAACTGTTCGCCCGTGAGGGTATCTATCTGATGTGACGGTCAGGGGGCTGGTACAAGCCCCCTCCCACTGCCCCCTAGGGGCCCCTATACTGGCCACAGTTCAAAGGAAACCACATGTGGGAAGAAATTGCAGACATGTCGGGCGAAATCTTCGACATTGATTTTGATTTTGACGATGTGCCCGCTGAAGTAAAGAATGATCCTGAATTTAAGTTTGAGGATGAATTTTTGCATGATTCTCGCAAAGCACTTCTGGCAGGAGCTATTCTGAGAGGATACACGCACGCTCAGGTAAAGAAAGCATCTGATGATAGATTGCGTGTCATGAATGATTCCAACACGCGGCGGAATCGTTCTAAACTTGCCCTGATGTGACGGTCAGGGGGCTGGCACAAGCCCCCTCCCACTGCCCCCTAGGGGGCCCTATACTGGCCACAGTTCAAACGACACGCGATGACCGACCTTTCCTCCCGTTGCCTTGCCCTCGCCTCTGCCATGGCAGCAGAGGTTAATGGTGACATGGACTATGTGCCTCAGGATGACATCGATTCCCTGCTGGCAGGACTGACCCAGCATAACATTGAGGAGACGGCAGAGGAACTGGCACACCTTGCCTATTTCTTTAACTGATTTCCCCCTATACTGACCACAGTTCAAACGAAACGCGATGCGCTACGAAATCCACGTCCCCTCTGCCCCCTATGAAGGCGAATCGGTGCATGATGAGTGGCAAGCTTGGGACCTCTGCCTCTCCCTGTCTGAGGAATTTGGCTATGCTGAGGTCCGCCGCAATGGCGTCATTCTGGGTTCCTACACTGACGGTCACGCCTGAGTGACAGTCGGAGAGGTGGCACAAGCCCCTCTCCACTGCCCCCTAGGGGGCCCTATACTGGCCACAGTTCAAACAACCAAACCAAATGAAAGCACATCACACCGCCCGCCTGATTGTCGCTGCCATCATCATCGGAATGGGTTGGAACACTATCAGCGTTGGTATCCGTGCCGTGAAAGCATTTGATCGTGCCGTTGCTGATAGGGTTGAGGAAATCGCCGAATTGACTGACTGAATCCCTCTCACATTTCATTAACCAAACTCACTCCTAATCTCATGACTGTCACCACTTACCAGACCAACCTCACCGACCGTACCTACAACGGTTGGACCAATTATGAGACGTGGAACATTGTTCTCTGGATTGAGAATGATGAGAGCATCCAAAACTTCATTCAGGACAATGATGTTTGCTGCTATGAAGAACTGCTGGAGGCATTCTACGAATTCGGCACTAAAGAGACTCCCGATGGTGTGAAGTGGGATGATCCTAAAGTTAACCGCGCTGAGATTAACGGAGACGTGTTCGATTTCTGATCATAACCCCCTGTGCCAGTCGGGGCACTGTCCCCCGACCGCTGGCAGGGCGCTCCCCAGGCCCTACAATAGCCTCAAGCGAACGGGGGGCGCTTCCCCCCACCGACCCTGAGTCAAATGACCGCCTGCATCTATCGCATCGAGCTTGACCGCGCTGATGGAACCACTGCCGTAGAGTATCGCAAGCGCAAGCGTCCTACCACTGCCAAAGGTTTCGACCGCCAGCATAACAACGTTGTGAACTCTATCATTGAGGAACTGCGTTACTATCGCGTCGAAGGGTGGAAGAAGCTGACTGTTACCCGTGTTTCGGCAGTCGGTCAGTAACTTTTTGGGGGGGTTTCCCCCCCTCTCAACTTTCCCCCTCATTCTTCACTCTATGTCTGTCTACTCTCAAGCAACCGACCTTCAAACCCGCCGCATCGTGTGGGCAGCAAACAAAATCAAATCGTTTGGGCAGATTAAACATCAGGGCGAACCCGTTACTCTCAGCGCTGCTGAGATTGCGAATCTCTCCACAGACTATGAAGGTTGGCAGAGTAAGGGTCACAAATACTATTGCAATCCTGAGGCGAAGCGTATGAGCTTCCCTGCCTGACTTTCACTCTCATTCTTCATACAAACTCTCTCTCAATTCTCATGACTGACGCTATCTTCCGCCTCGCTGATGATAACGGTTGCATCACTTGGTTTCAGGCAGTTAGGTTCGCCAACGCCCACGGTATTCTGGAGGATTTGTTTAACGATTATCGTATGATGATTGGCGAACCCGTTGATGCTGGCGAACTGTTAGTGTGGGCAGGTTACTGATAGTTCGTGGGGGCAGTCTTATGCCCCCTTTCTTATAACGAACAACGAACGAATAAGGGTTTATTGGTTATTCGTGATGGCAGTATGTGGCGTTGAATTCTTTATATTTTTGCGGGCGCTGAACCGTCATAATGTCCCGATGCCCCCCTATATAAAAAACGCAAACATCCCTAACCTACAAAGTGTTACCCAAGCGACCTTTTTGTTTCACTCATAAGAAAAAAATTTCCCGTATATGAAAAACTCCCCCACACCTTATTGGAATTTTTGGAGAACAGTCTTCGCGGGATGGTTGATACGATACCCAGGGTTCTTCTGGAGGGCGGCAAAGACCATTATAATTCTACAAGTGATTCTAATCTTCTCTCTGATACTTCCATTTATTCCAAAAGATGGAGAGTCTGAGAAAAACATAGATACTGTGTCATATATAAAAAAATAAAAAAAATATTGAGAGATGAAAAAAAATCCGGAAAAAAATTTCACAGTCGTAGAGGTTGACCCAATTACTGGAGATTATTTTGTCAAAATTCCTGAGTGGATGATGACAGAACTTGGATGGTATGAAGACACAGAAGTAAAGGTTATTCTGGAAGGAAATGAAATTGTCATTACAGAGAGAAAATATGAGTAAAACATATACACATTATGTTTATCACATTTACATAAAAGATAGATGTGTTTATCATTCTCTTTCTGAGAATGAATTTGATAATACTTGGTTAATGATGCAAAATTTATTAGACATTATGGACACCAAGGAAATATCAAAAAATGATATAAGTTTTGAAAAAGTTAGTGTGAATAAGGAAATATCCCTTAACTCATCACATTGACAACCACTATATAATAGTGTATGATATGACTGAAGTAACTACTCAATTATGGCAAAAGGATTTACTGTAAAAGCAAAGTCTCCAATCGCTCAAAATTCAAGCTCGGTTGAACCTGACTGGGACTATGCGGCAATTAAAGAAAGAATGCGTGGTAAGAGTATTGTGTTCTGCCTTCCAGGGCGCGGGTGCTCTTTTACCTTTTTAAAGAACTTTGTACAACTGTGCTTTGATATGGTACAGAGTGGCATTGCGATTCAAATCTCTCAAGATTATTCATCCATGGTGAACTTTGCTCGTTGTAAGTGTCTCGGAGCAAATGTTCTTCGTGGTCCGGACCAAATTCCCTGGGATGGTCGTCTACAATATGACTATCAACTCTGGATTGATTCTGACATTGTTTTCAACACTGAAAAATTCTGGCAACTCTGTGACCTTGCTATTTCGGAAGATGGTACTGAAAAAGAAATCGTCGCTGGATGGTATTGTACTGAAGATGGTCGTACCACATCAGTCGCTCATTGGTTAGAAGAAGATGACTTCCGCAGCAATGGTGGAGTCATGAATCATGAGATGGTAGAAGGCATCAGCAAGCGTAAGAAACCATTCACAGTTGATTATACTGGATTTGGTTGGGTTATGATTAAGAACGGAGTCTTTGAGCATCCTGAGATGAAGTATCCATGGTTCGCTCCCAAGATGCAAGTCTTTGAATCTGGTGAGGTTCAAGATATGTGTGGGGAAGATGTGTCGTTCTGTCTCGATGCAAAAGAAGCGGGATTTGAGATTTGGTGCGATCCTCGTATCAGAGTCGGTCACGAAAAAACAAGAGTTATCTGAGAATGGTTGACAGACCTACACAGACCAAGTATAATATCCTCTGTAAGGGACGGAGAATTCACCAGAACTTAACAGAGGAGCAATTCCTTGATACTATGGAGGACCTGGCACAAGAGTTTTATAAGTCAGGTACTCCAGACCCTTCTGATATTACTACTGAAATTATAGGAGACTAATTATGGCATACAAGAGTGGTTCTTATGTACCTGGCAAGCCCAAGTTGACTCGACAAGGAGATGGTAAAAATACCAAATATTCATCATCTTCTCGCAATAATGCTCGGAAGAAGTATCGCGGACAAGGTAAAGGGTGATTTATGGTTGATGAGAGTTCCATTAAGAAAAAAGTAAGAAATTGGATTTCTTCATTAATGGTCTCTCATCAAAAATTAAATAATTTTAGTATATGTCCTTATGCACATACTGCAAAATATGACATAATTTGTTGTAAAAT
>RFPC01000080.1 GCA_009926305.1 bacterium | reverse complement strand
GCTTTTGCTCTTAAGTAGTAGCGACTATGATGATAACGCGGATGGAAGCGTTGAGCTGTATCGCGTCAAGTTTAGCCCTCCACAGGACCCTCTGTCTCTTCAAATTGGGGTATCCAGTGCCGACATGCTCACAGTACAACTCCCTTCATATCAGCACATGCTTGATGGATTAGGTGGTTTTATCCTCTCAAATACCGACTCATCTCGTGGCGCAATCGAATCAGCGGAAAGAAATCTTCAGACACTACACTCTTCAAGAGCAGAGTTGGCTGCATCTTTGTCAAGGCTTGAGGTGGCGATGTCGATGACGGAAGCGTTAGCTCTCGGTTATAGAGAGGCATCAGATAGAATCAGAAGTGTGGATGTTGCTCAGGAAACGGCGAATGTAGTGCGTGATCAGATTTTACAGCGCTCAATAGGCTCTGTTGTTTCACAGATAAAGATTAATGCAAATCTTGTATTAGAACTGCTCGCACCATGATGAAATATGGTATTTCCCTACTTTGTTCTTTGTGACTCGGGACAGATGCCCGAGCCTTCTTGCTTTTATTCGACCAAGCAAAATTGGATAGGGAGCCAAGCTTTGTGCTTCTGCTAACTCGATAATTAAACTATGAACTACTTCGGCTTTGTTCTGTCCTGTTAAGAAATCTGATACAAAAACTCATAGATTCATTCCTCAGATAACTCCAAAAAATTCCTAGTTTATGTAACATCATGGGTTCTAGAAGCCATAATAAAGTAAAGTTCCTTGAGTGATATTCAGAAGTTGAGGGGGGGCTCAGGAAGATATATTTAAGGCGGCCCAATGATGGTTCAAAGGTTCTCTACTGGTTTTCTATTCGTAATGTTTAATATTCTAACATTTTCTCTTCTTGTAAGAGTTTCCTCAGTTTCCGCGTTCCCGCAAGAGCAACAATTCTCGAATCAAAGAGTTGATTTGGCGCATACTCCTCTTACTCCGGACAACAATCTGCTCATTTTTCGTCCTTTTGGAACTCTTGTTGAAGATGCTTTTGCAATCATACAGTTGCCGGAAGAAGAAGTGCTTCATGGCGGAACGGTCACCTTGAATTTCAGGGAGCTCTTCGGAGCAGTTCTCGAGCCGGAGCACATGGGGCAGTCTAGACAGGATGCACACCCTCTGGGTGCAAGAGAGCTACCACAATACTTATTATCAAAAGCAGACAGTGAGAAAGGATCGTTTTGTGAGGCAAAAGGGTATGGTTTGCGTGGGGCTGACAAGTACAGTGAGGGAGAAGTCTATTTCCAGGGAGATATGCCTATCGTTTTCGAATCGGGTAAGAGGATTGAGACACAGGTTTATATCGGTCTATTAAATTCTAGTTCGAGTGATTCGATTCCTTCCCCAAAATGCATAGAGTCCGATCGGCTGGAAGAGAGCGCATCTGATTCATCTCGCATTTCGCGCTCGGATGAAACGGAGTGGTGCATCTCGTGGTTCTCTACGCAATGTCAGCGGGAAAGAACCTCTCGTGGCGAAACGGAATGTAATCAAGGGGCTCGGTGCACAGTCTCATACTCCCGATTATTGAGTTGGGCGCTTGCTAGTCCTAGCAATATCGTAGCAAACTGCGCTCAATTTGGTGCCACCGCCCTGCTCGCACGATGTTTAGAGGAATATGGGATCGGTTGGGGTGGATATTGTAGCGAAGTATATTTCCTCGGATTTATCCCTGCTGGATGTCAGTGTGTTCTTACTTAAAGGTGCTTTTTCTAACGATTATGCGAACGTTTTGATACTAGTTACCAAAACGAATTAAATGAGAGCCATTTGATAGAAGAAACTGCCAAACGTCTTCAAGTATATTACTACATGTTCTTGCCGCCTCTTGGTTTTCTTGGCTTACCTCGATTTCTGCCTGTTGCCCGCCGGAGCGCTCTGGAAGACTGTTATCACTAAGGTTGCCGTTTGGAGTAGCGCAGCTTGTAAGAGAAAGGAGGCAGGCAGCAGCAGTAGTTTGTAATTTATTCATAATACCTTTTTGCAATGAGAATCACGCGTCTCTTCGTATCACACTATCACTGCCGAAAAGCCTACTCAAATAGTAAATAAGGGCTCAGAGCTTTCTAACTCTTAAAGGCTATTAGAGTTTTAAGACTCTTTGCTTGAAGACTTTGTGGGATTTGTCTCGTAAAGTTTGCCTTTAAAGAGACAGAAACAGTGAGGGTGGATATTGTCTTGCCCACCCTTGGAAGCAAAGGAGGAGGCTATCTGCTCATGGTATGGAGCCCACAGAATAGAGACTAGTGAAAGTATTTATGCCATATTGAGGGGTGTTCATCCCATAACAAGTGGAGTGGGTTTAGCCAGCGAATGAATAGAAGGGTATAAATGGCTGATTTTGAAGGAAAAGGGGAGAAGCTTGCAGCAGCATCGCTTGCTCTTGCTGGCGCTTTATTGAGTGGGGAAGCGCCTGCGGCAGAAGGCCATGCAACTGAGCCTGTGCCGATTACCCATGCGCATACTCCGAACCTCGCAGAAGCAGGGCTTCCAAAGTTTACTTTATCAGAAGATTTCTTAGACGTGAGAGCTGAGCCAGAACTCTACACGGTGAAGCCTGGTGATAGCCTTTCAAGGATTGCTAAGACTCTGCTACATGATGCAAAAGCATGGGAGCTTCTAGCACAGATAAATAAGATAAAAGACCCGAATCGCATTCAGGTTGGACAAGAACTCCTTCTTCCTTCCGAACAACAGCTCTCTGTATGGAAAGGAGAACAGGGTCCAGTAAAAGAAAAGCAGCTCATTACCTATCAGGTAAAAAGCGGAGATACGCTTTCTGAAATAGCAGAGGAGCTGCTCGGGAGTGCTAAAAAGTGGAGAGTGCTCGCTGATTTTAATGGGCTCAAAGAGCCGTATATTATACATCCAGGAGACAAGCTGAAGGTCCCTCGGACTAAAAAAGGGGAGACGATACAGCAGTATCCCCGTCAAGAGAGGAGTCCGAAAGCATCGGAAGGAGTTGAAAAATCGCTTGCGGAAAAGGTGGAGCAGTATAGGCCATTCTTAGTCCATGGCCGGGGAAGGGCCTACCGAGAGAGTCAGATAAAAAGCCATTCACATTACCGAGAAGAGATCTCATCAGATATTAACCAGATGTGCGGACGATCTCGAATCTGGGGCGATGCCTCGCTGGAAACCCAGGCTACAGTAGTGAGTCAGATGATTGACCATCTGGAACAAGAGGGATTTTCAAAGAGTGAGATCTGTTACGCGATAGCGCTTTGTCGAGTTGAGTCGGGTTTTAATCCGGACGCGGCTGCTGGAACCACGAGTGCTTCTGGGATTGGTCAATTTATTGATAGCACTCGAGCAGAGCTTTGTAGTAGAGCGGGAATTCAAAATACTAATCCATTCTGTATGACAGTAAACCTTCACTGTCTATCCGAGTCTCTCAAGGAGTCATTTCGATTTGCCCGTGCGCGGGTGAAAGCAGGAGATGATGAGGCGCTCTACCGCATGGCTTATGCCTATCATCATGATGGCCCAACTCTTCAATACGGCGGTGCACGTATCGCGGATAGAGATGTGCTCCCGCGTATGGCAATCATTCGCACGGCACTCAGTACCGATGAATCTAGTCCGACGGGACAATAAGAATCACGATTCCTAGAGAGTCTATCGGGCGCTCTCGTGGTCACTACAGCGCTGCACGGTTGTACCGCAACGAAGCGCGACAATAGCGCCAAGCAGTAGGCTTAGTGTATTGATTATAATGTCACGCATGTCGCCGACTCGGTAAGGGAGTAGCGCTTGTATTCCCTCATCCAGAATTCCTACTACGAGCCCAAGCGCGAGCCATTTCCCTGTAGACAGAGCAGAGTGTGTGCCAAGCAAAAAACCGAGAAAGCCAAAAAGAAGCACGTGTACTCGCTCTTCAGGAAGCTCAAGCATAAAACAAGAGATCATGCCGAGCAGTATGAATCCAACCCCCTCTAAATATTTATCTCTTCGAATGAATCGAATGCTATGTCTTATGCATATAAGGCTAAGCAGTGCTATGAGACCTAAGAAAAGGCGCCATCCTCCGATAGCTTGGATGGCGTTATAGAGCTGTCGTCCAAGCAGGGAGTTAAGAAAAATAATGGCAATCCACCACGCACTCAAATGTACCGTCTTAATCTTCATGCGTCCTTTTCTGTTGAAACGGTAATGTCATCAGGAGAAAGCGTGAATGAGACTCTACCACTTTCATACGTTACGAAATAAGTGCTGCCAATGTCGCGTAATTTTTTAAGAGTTTTGTTATGAGGATACCCGTTTACATTGTCCTTATTCACACTAATAACGGCAAAACGAGGTGAAGCCGTTCTCAGAAATTCTAGAGAAGAAGAATCAAGCGCCCCGTGGTGACCGACTTGGAGGATGTCAGCCTTGAGATTTTCCGCAGACTGCACGAGAAACTTCTCCGTTGCGTGATTGCCATCGGCCATAAATAGCGCTGTGTGTCCGTAAGCTGTGAGTCTCATGATCAGCGAGTTAGAATTCCAGTCAGAGATAAGTGCTTGTGGGGAGAGGACCGTAAGTCGAGAAGAATGCCCCCGAAAAATATCTCCACGTTTCAGTGCATTGTAATTCGGAGATTCACGAACAGCCTCTTTATACCAACGTAGTTCAGGTGTATCGAAGGTCAGAAGCTCGCCGTTGTCAAAAATGCTCGTGGGAGTCAGAAACTCAATAACACTATGTGCACCGCCTATATGGTCAGGGTGAGGATGAGTGAGAATCAGCTTGTCGATCCTTTGAATCCCCATATTTTGAAGTTTACTGACAATCTGAGAAGTAGGGTTTCCAGTGTCAATTAAAATATTTCCCAAGTCATTACTCTCAACAAGAGTTGCTGAGCCCTCTCCAATATTTAAAAAGTGAATATGAATCTCGCGTGATGAATCTTGACGGGACAGCGAAGAACATCCAGCGAGAATGAAAAACAGTAAAGAGAGAAATGGGCAAAGCAGATTTTTCAACACCTGTTCCTTAGAAGATTACGTGGGATATTCTACTGAACCATCGAAAGATGAAAAGAGCAAAGAGGACTTTATCGTTCCAGCCGTTTGAGCAGTTCTCCAATAATAAGAACTGGTATCATCGTACTTATAAGAAATAGCCAATCAAACAGACGGAGTGAGGTGGTATGAAGCATCTCTTGTAGTAGAGGGGTATAAACTGCAAAGCCTTGAAGTGATAAAGATCCGATCCATGCCCACAAGAGCCATTTATTTGAACCGAGAGGGATGGAAAAAAGCGAACTTCGTGAAGAGCGAAAATTAAAGACATTTGCTTTTTCCAAAAGCACCATTCCTGTGAAAGCTGCGGTATTAGCGAGAATGGGATCCGCATCTGGAAAGAAACGTTGATAGAGATAGAAGATAAAAAGAGTGGCAATGCCGATATAGCCACCAAGAAAGAGAAGAGTATTCAGGGAGTCTCTTCCAAGGATAGGCATCTCCTGTTTGCGAGGAGGCTCTTCCATGATTCCTTTTTCCGCTGGTTCAAGCCCAAGCGCAACAGCGGTCATTCCATCCGTAATAAGATTCATCCAAAGGATCTGAACAGGAAGCAGGATGAGAGGACCGCCGATGATGATGTTTATGAAAATTGCGAGAATCTCTCCAACATTTGATGAGAGGAGATAGAGCACAAATTTTTGGATGTTGTCATATTGCCTGCGCCCCTCTTCGATCGCACCGATAATAGAGGAAAAGTTGTCATCAGTGAGGATAATGTCCGAGGCTCCGCGTGCTACATCGGTTCCACGCCGTCCCATCGCGACACCGACATCGGCTCTTTTCAGTGCAGGTGCATCATTAACACCATCTCCGGTCATGGCTACTACGTGTCCAGCATGTTGCAGCAGGGTAACGAGTCGTAGTTTATGCTCGGGAGTTGTTCTGGCAAAAAGAGGTGTTCCATGAAGGTGGTTTCGGAGTTCATCATCAGATAAACGGTCTAAAGCTCCTCCATCCAAGATGGCTGTAATATCAAGACCCACTTGTTTTGAAATAGCTTTAGCGGTTTCAGCAGCATCTCCTGTGATGAGAATAATCTGTATCCCCGCTCTCTGTGCTTTTTTTATCGCCGCCGGAACTTCATTTCTCGGGGGATCTTGCATTCCAATGATTCCAAGAAAGCAGAGCTCATTCTCAATATTCTTTTCATCAAGAGGTATGTCTGAGCTTACTTCTCTCTCTGCAAGAGCCAGAAGTCGAAGTCCCTGAGACGCAAGGTTCGTGTATTGCTCTACGATGTGAGCTTTATCTTTCCATGTTAAAGTTCTTTGATGTCCTTTTTGAAGGATTTGTGTGCAACGGCGAAGTATTACTTCTGGTGCTCCTTTTACGAACGCATGAGTACCTGATGAGCCATGCTCCAGAACCGTCATCCGTTTTCTCTCTGAGCTGAATGAAAACTCGGAGAGGTGGGAGATATCTTCCCGAAGGGAAATATCTGCTTTTAGCCCAGCAACAAAAAGAGCAGCCTCAGTAGGTTCTCCCAGTGCCTCCCAAAGTCCTTGCTCATTCCTCCTAATCGTCGCTCGATTGCATCTCATGGCGGTATATAAAAGGCGAGTAAGATGCTCATGTTCAATTGAGGAGATGCTCTCACCAGATTGCTTACAGATATCTCCGTGTGGGGCATATCCTCTTCCAGTGATCCGATACTCTTGTCCAATTCCCAGCAAGATATGGGTTGCAGTCATCTCGTTACGGGTAATAGTTCCCGTTTTATCGGTGCAGATAACGCTCGTAGCGCCTAGTGTCTCGGCTGCTTGAAGCTTTCTCACGATTGCTTTTTTCTTCACCATTGCCGTAAGGCCGAGTGCAAGGGTGATAGTAACTACAGCGGGTAGTCCTTCAGGAACAACTGCCACTGAGATGGCGATTGCCGCCATAATCATTTGAAGAAGTGGCTTTCCAGTAAGCCAGCCAGTGAGTGCTATGGTAAATGCCACGATGAAAGCCAGAGCTGCGAGTTTTTGAGCGAGTCGAGCAAGAGAGAGTTGCAGAGGAGTTTTCTCTTCCTCGAGTGAGCTTGTAAGAGTTGCAATTTGTCCGAAGTGAGTTTTCATTCCCGTATGGACCACGAGCCCTATCCCGTGACCATTCGTAATGACACTTCCCATCCACACACAGGAAGAGAGCTCTGCAAGAGGCGTATCCTTGGTATTGGGATCTGGAGCCTTGGCAACTGAGTCAACCTCTCCTGTAACGAGTGACTGATCGGCTCGAAGATTAGTGGCTTCCAGTATTCTCAGGTCTGCAGGGACACTATCACCTGCTTCGAGGAGTACAATATCTCCAGGAACGAGTTGGCGAGTTTCAATATTGACGACTTCGCCCGCACGACGGACTTGGCAGTGTCGGGTTACCATCTGTTTGAGTGCATCAAGTGCCTTTTCAGCTTTCCATTCCTGAAGAAATCCGAGTACTCCGTTGATGAAGATGATTACACCAATTGCTAGGGAGTCCGTAATATCACCGATGAGAAAAGAAAGAACAGCAGCAACGGAGAGGATGAAAATGAGGAGGTCTTGAAATTGTCTGATGAGTGTTCTTGTCCAACGGCGATTGTCCCTCTGCATGAGAGCATTGAAGCCGTGAATGTTAAGACGTTCGTCAGCTGCTTCTTGTGTGAGTCCTATTTCAAGGGTGCTGTTAAGCTGCTCTAGACACCATTGAGGACTTTGACTCGCACACTTCGTAATGAGTGAATCGTTTGCCATAGTAGTTGCGTGAGGGAGGATTCGGGAATTCTGAAGGCTGGATGAGTAAAACCGTATGATGCCTCGCAGGATAGCCAGGCTGAGGAAGAGCTAGGTGGCGTCACATCTGGTTACAGAGATGAGGAATTCAGATTAGACATTGCGAACAGGAGGGGAGTCAGTTACACCATGATACATGTCTCTATCACTCGGTTCTGCCATAGTCATCACGCTTAATCTCATTCTCGCTGCATACTTTTTCTATACGCTTGTTGCGATATTCAAAGGGGGAGCACCAATCCCATCTCGGTTTTCAACTGTGAAATCGATAATGAGACTGGCAGATATTAAGCCTGGAGATGTGGTTTATGATCTTGGCTCTGGCGATGGAAGAATTCTTTTTGCAGCGCACAAGCTCGGGGGAGACGAATGTCGTTACCGTTTATTTAGTTCCCCACTTAATGGAGCGACTCAAAAACAAGGTAAAGTCCGAGGCGCAACCTGGTACTCGCATCATCTGTGCGGTATACCCATTTCCGGATTGGGAGCCAGTAGAACAAGATGGCTTGGCTTATCTCTATATTGTCTAGTCTAACTGTGGTGCTTTGTCTCTGTGCTGCTTTGTCTCTGTGCTGCTTTGTCTCTGTGCTGCTCCGTCTCTGTGGTGAAGAGGTCTTGAGCTTGCATCGCTTCCGAGGAGCAAGTCTGCTGACCTCAACTCGTTTTCTGATTAGCCCGTTAGTGGGACCTTCAGCACTTCTTTTCTAAGCCAGCAAGTATATTGCACCTCATTTACGAGATTTTCATAGAGCGTTGATGGCTGTCTGGTGTCGGCAGAAATTGCCGAAAATAACGTCAAAATGACTAAGAAGAGGACAATATTACTGTTAGGATTTTGACGGAAAATGGAAGGCTCAGTCTTTCTACACTCTCTAATATGCTTTCTATTCGAGGAAAGCTTCAAAAATTTCAAATTTTATCACTTTTTTAAAATTTGGCAGGCTTTTCGCAACTCGTGTTTGTGATTCGCAGTTTTTACCCGGTTTGCCAGTGGTTTTAAGGAGGAGTAGATGTCTTCAGTGAAAACAGATAATCAGCTCATCAAGGAGTTTCGAAAGGGAGATATGGGGTCATATGAGGAGCTTATCTCGAGGTATAGTGATAAGGCATATAGTCTCGCAGCCCGGATGTGTCGTAATTCGGAAGACGCCGAAGAGGTCCTACAAGATGTTTTTACGACAGTATTTAGAAAGCTCAAAGACTTTGAAGGAAAATCGAGCTTTTCAAGCTGGTTATACAGAATCACTGTAAATGCTTCATTGATGAAGTTAAGAAAGAATCGTCAGAACCGTTCAATTTTATTAGAGGATGCGCTTCCTGGAGAAGACCATACCCTCCTTTTAAAGACTCCTGATAGTGAGAGGAGTGATGAGGTGGCCCTTCGTCGGGAGGTAACGGTCATTCTTGAAGATGCTATCGATAAACTTCCAGATGACTATCGACCGGTCTTTATCCTTCGAGATGTTGATGGACTGACAAGTAAAGAAGTTGGGAATATTTTAGGAATCTCAATTCCAGCAGTTAAGTCGCGGCTACATCGATCACGTTTGATGTTACGCCGAAAGCTCAATCAATTCTATGAGGAATATAGCTCAGGTGAGCAGGTAAAATCTGCGGGGAATCTCTAGGCAGCGGCCATCGGCCTCCATTTGTCCGCAGATAGTGCTCTTGAAGAGTTCACTTTCTTTCTAAAAATCGTTATACCTTCTCTTCTGAAGGAAGAGCACGGCTTCAGCGTGCGCATATTCAAGAAAGGGAGAGGGGGTCGCTATGGGTGAGACTGCAGCAAGGGAAGACGTATCATTTCTTGGTTCATTTCAGGGTCCTGAAAGTGTTCGCGATGATCTGCTTGAGACCTTTCCGTTTCATTCTCCGACACAAAAAATAGTGACTGAGACAAAAGAGTTTTCAGCGGTGTGTCCATTTAGCGGATTACCAGACTATGCTTCTTTGAAGATCACCTACTATCCGACGGGAGGGCGGTGTGTCGAACTAAAGTCTCTAAAATACTACGTTACATCATTTCGAAATGTAGGTGTGTACCAAGAAGAGGCAACAGCTCTTATTCGCAAGCATCTAGAAGCAGTGCTAGAGTGTGCTGTAGAAGTTGAAACCGTTTATAATACGCGTGGCGGTTTTGATACCATCTGTACTGAAGGAAGCCTTTCTTCTCCTAGCGGAACAACATCTCTATAAGATTCATTATGCGGATACTCGATCCCAAAAAAGCCTTGGTTGTCCTCTCTGGTGGGCAGGACTCAACAACGTGTCTCTTTTGGGCGCTCAGAGAGTTTTCGTTGGTAAAAAGTATTACTTTTGATTATGGACAGCGGCATCGGATAGAGCTTGAGAGCGCAGCAGCTGTGGCAAAAGAAGCTGGTATTGCAAACCGCTGCATTCAACTGAGTGGTTTGAGTGAGTTAGGAGGCTCAGCCCTTATCGGGGAGGAGGAGATTAGTGGTGAAATCCTTGGAGATGGCCTACCAAATTCCTTTGTCCCAGGGAGGAACTTAATTTTTCTTTCATACGCAGCTGCGTATGCCTATCAAGAGGATATGAAACATATCGTGCTTGGTGCCTGTGAGACGGACTTTAGTGGTTATCCAGATTGCCGAGCGGATACTCTCGGGCGTGCAATTGAGGCACTTTCTCTGGGAATGGAGGCTGACTTTGAGATCCATACTCCCCTAATGTCACTCACGAAAGCTGAATCTGTCCTACTTGCCAAAGAGGTCGGGGCTTTC
>RFPC01000079.1 GCA_009926305.1 bacterium | reverse complement strand
TCTCGCCTCGCGATATGAATCTCGAACCGCATTCTCAACTATAGCCATTGCTTCTGGGTTATACTGGGGCACAAGCAGTCGTGAACGGAATCGTGCTGCGCGATAGGCCACATACGAGAGTACTCCCAGACACGCATATAAGACCGGACTGACTGAGGTGAGTCCCGTTGTAAACGATATTGGCCGCCCTAACTCGGCAGCTCTCCCAACGGCTTCATTAACAGCATCCACCCCAGGAATACGCCGAATAAAGATACTCTTGCCCGCAGCCGCTCTTCGAATAAGAACGATGACTGGACCTAAAAAGGCTATGAGTAGAAGCAGAAGTCCCGGTGTAGAATGCTCAACTCCCATATCTTTCTACCTCAGTTCTTCTAAACGCATAATCAATCTTTCATAGCCATTATCATTCTCCATAATGCGCAGAACTGTCTGCACCTTACTAGAGCCAAAAAAACAGGTAAGAAGCGGTGCAGAAAACAGGGTGGCCTGTCCAATAATCGCACGCAAAGGTCTATGCGCCTCTAAGAAAAATACTGTTAGAGCAACCATACCGCGGTCAGAGACGACTTCTGCAAGTTGATCAATTGCAGTATTGAACTCTGCATCCGAAATATCATTCGTAAAACTATCTGAAAATGCTAGACCTTGCTCAGGTAACTGCTGGTTACTCACTCTGTCTTCCTCCGCTGCAATTCTTGCACGTCTTTCACATAGGTCTGCTTTCGTTCTCTTACATCTATTGGTGCTTGCCATTTTTTTAACGCAATAAGCTCTCTCTCGATATCTTGAGTCTGGCCTTGTGTTTGCTGTAGCTGCCGTTCACTCTTCTGGACTGCTCGTTCCAGTCCTTGAATTCGATCGTACTGGCCTATGACATGTGCGTCTTTTCTCAAGCTCTCAAATAAACGCTCAAGCTTCTTACGATCTTGTTGTAGCAGTGCTTGTTGACGTCTGAGAAATTGAATTCGCTGCCGAATAGCGTCAGCACCTTCAAGTGTTGAGATAAAAAAATCTGTTTTATTCAGATGGTAGACTGCAGGAGACTCCTGTGCTCCCTCTTCTCGAAAGACAACCTCTTGAACGTCTCGTACTTCCGGGGGAATTTTCATGGCCCAGATAATACGAGACGTCTCTCCATCTCCTTCCGCACGCTGTTCAATAGAAACCCCATCTCCCATCACCAGCGTTCCATCTTCCAAGAGAAAGTAGCCAATAAGGCTCTTCGAGCGAGGCATGTGATCTACATGGGCAATAAGTATCCTATCAGCATGCTGTTCAATCTCTCTCTTGTTGCCCTCACTGTCGACTTGTATCTCAGCATTCAACACCTCGCTTCTGAAAAGAAGTGGTATGAGAATCAAACTCAGCCCCTGACAGACACAACGTTTCACGAATGGTTTGCTGAGATAGTTCACCCTTGACCTCCCTCTATCATCTGAATAGACGAAGCTGGTCTTCCATGCTCTTCATCAGGCATAACATGATGAGCCGAGGGCAGGGTCATCGTAAAAAATCCCCCCTCCTCTGCCAAAATTATCTCCTCTTCAAGCATTCGCAACTTCCGCGACAACTCTATTACTTCTCCATAGTCTCGAACACCGCGGGCAAACGACAATTGGTTTGCAACTTCATGGAGTTTTTTCGTCGCTTCAAATTGCATGGATTTTTGATCGGTTAACTTGCTTGCCAGCTGTTGAATTCGAGCCATCCCCTCAGCTCTGAGAGATTCGGGGCTTGTCACCTGCTCTTCTAATAGGCGCACTTCTTCTTCACGCTGTCTGAGCGAGAGCTGCTCATAATCTAAATTCTCTGATAGAGTCTTCTCTTCCAGAAGAAGCGAGACTTCAAGAAGGAGAGCCTTTTCTTCAACGAACTTCTCAGGTGCTCCCATTTGCGCCCTAGTCTCAAAATCAATTGGTCGCAAAGTCCAACGCCCTAGGGCGCCGAGTCTTCGCTCAAAGACCTCTCCATTCATCGATAGCACAGCCCTCCTTGAGTCATATTCCTCAGAGCTAAACCAGAGGAAGTGACTCTTTTGCGTACTGACCTGAAGCGGAAGATACCGTGGAATAGGCTCATCGGTTGTGGGCGAGAAGATCCCCGTTATCGTTTTTCTTTCGGGCCCAGGAATCATAATCGTGTATTCATCCCCAAGCTTTTCCAAGAGAAAGATGCGTGGTAAGCCGTTGAGATGGGAATCATCCCAAGCAATACGTCCCATGTAGTTCCCATCTGGAATCATGGGAAATGAGCGTTGAGGAGCTAACAGAAAAAAATAGAAAAGCGTCAGGACTAGCGAAAGAGCCACTCCAGCGAAGAAGGCACGAAAGGAAGACTGTCGTAGAGAAATATATTCGAGCATACGCCATAAGGGTACGCCGAGAGACCAAACCCTGCAAGATTTGGCAATAGAGATTCTCGTGATTGTCTTCAAGCCGCTTCTTGGTAAGCGTCGCGTTGAATAGTAGCTTTTCGACGCAAATTCCGCCTACAATGACGAATAACGATGATAGCAAAGAAACCTAAGGCTACTGACTACCCCCCTTCTGGAGTAAACGTACAATCCATGTGCCAAACTCAGGCCGTGTGCCAAACTCAAGATGCTGGACATCCGATTCTTTTTTACTCGAACGACTTTGAGTCTGAAAAAATTCTCGGCGTCGTCCGTAAGTGCGCGCCAACCCTTGAAATTCACCCAAAAGAGACTCTCTCCGCTCAATCCTCACGAATGATGCACTCAAAGAGCTCATCGGGAGCTATCTTGGCAGCAGGAGATAAACAATATGAAGATTTCTGGAATATCATCTTCTGTCTTGATCAACTCCTTTGGAACTCAGACCTCATTCAGACAGAGCCTTCGCAACTCGCCATGCTTTTTTCCCTCGTTGAATACTGTGACCACAAACTCTTTCCACATCTTGAAGCCATGGGAGAAAATGTTCCTGTCACTCCTCAAAGACTCCTAGAAACAAATGTACTCACTCATCTTCTGCAGTGGTTATTCACAACCTCAACCCAGAGAGTGCATAGAGGTCAAACGGCAAAAATTGAATATCGAAAAATTGCGGAAAAACGACGCGAAGAGATTTTGAGCGAAGCGAATGACGCAATAAGAGCGGCAGAGGCGCTTCCCCCTTTGCCTAGCATGATCGTATCAGGAGCTATTCAAGGGGCACTTGAATGGAGCAAGAGGTCGCGAACATCCGAGAAGCCTCCCTTCTCGGACAGAAATATTTCAGTTGAACAATGAGAACTCAGATGAAACGCTATACCCGTCGAAGGAGGACTTAGTTATTTCAATGGATGAGAATCAGCTCATATGCCCCGGTAATCATATTGTCATCCGAGTGAATGAAACTACGCTCTCGCCAGAGACTCGTGAATTCCTGAAGACAGTGCGTCCAATTGGAATTCACTTTGGAAAAGACGCTTTTCTTCTCGATGAGCCTTATACCGTTTGGCTCAAGCAGTATTTGCTTCTTAGAAGCGATATCATGCAAGCAACGGGTCGCACTAGGATGATTTGGGCGCTCGATCACGAGGGGGGCAGAGTGATCAGAACGCCTCCACCTCTCACGAAATTTCCTTATCCCCTGAACTGGCAGAGCAAGGCCGGGACAGTCGGAAGTGCAATTGGACAGGAATTGAAATCTCTCGGCATCAACCTGAATTTTGGGCCTTGTCTCGATATTTTTTCAAATCCTAAAAATGCTGTTATCGGCCCCCGTAGTTTTGGAACGTCTATAGACGAGGTCTGTCAGCGAAGTAATCACTTTATTGTATCACTTGAGTCTGCCGGCGTTATCGCAACTGCTAAGCATTTTCCGGGTCATGGAGATACCATTGAAGATTCTCACTTTGAGCTTCCTCGCCTTGAATTGAGCGATGAACAGCTTCTCAACAGGGAGCTGATCCCCTTTATCGAGAATAATACTATCCCGTTGAAAGCAATTATGCTTTCTCATATTCTGTTCCCCAAGATTGACGAACAGTATCCTGCGTCACTGTCAAATATAGTTGGGAAAATGCTCTTGCGAAAAAAACTAGGATATACGGGTGTAGCAATCACCGATGATCTGGATATGAAAGCAATCTCAGGCTGCTATTCGCCCGAGCAAATTGCTCATCAACTACTCACTTCACAGATTAATTTTGCACTTTTTAATCACAGTCTTCATCATGCAGCAAGCGTTGCATCACAGCTTGAGAGACTATTCAAACAGGATCTTCAAGAACATCGCTCACTGCATGAGCAAAATATGCGCTTTGTAAATACATTACCGGAGAATAGAGTTACAGAGCTTCCATCCGAACTCCTCCATCAACATCAGGAGCTCGCACTACAGATTGGAGAACAATTCGCTGTATCCATAGAGGAGTTTACGGGTGCTTGAACCAAAACCCCTAAACGTTGCTGAGAAAGAGGTCGCTTCATCTGAGATACGGGTGGGAATACTTCTGCTTGAGGACGGCAAGAATACCGCATCAATTCATATTGATGCTCCTATACGGTGCCTGAATGACAATTCGCCTCAAGCGCTTTCGGAAGGCAGGCTTGTAGAGCCAGGGAAATATTCGGTGATTGCACGTGATGAGACTGTTGAACTACGCAATGAATCTGGCGAAATACTCCAATCAACCGAGTGCCTATTTATTTCTCCTTCCAAATCAGCTTTTCCGAAGAAAACCCTGAGTATCAGTCCTATCGTCGCTGGAAGGAGCTTTCACTGGAAAAAAGAAATTCAGGCGGATTTTCCCGGGGTCTTTGAGATTAAAAGTCACAATGGCTTTCTTGAAATAGTGAATATTCTTCCATTTGAACACTATCTTGCATGTGTCGTGGTATCCGAGATGTCTTCTGGAACACCCGTAGAATTCGTTAAAGCACAGACAATAGTAGCAAGGAGCTGGGCAAAATGTTTTCTAAATGAAAAGCACCCTGGTTCTTCTTATGAGTTATGTAACGATGATGATTGTCAGCGATATCATGGTGTGACATTCGCAGCTGAAGACTCTCTTAACGCATCTCTTCAAACAGCAGGTCAGTATCTTGTATCTGAAGCAGGAACAATCGTTCCTGCTTACTATTCAAAATGCTGCGGTGGCATTAGTGAAAAAGTAGAGGACTGTTTTGGATTTTCAGCCGCTGGAATATCATCAGTAACCGATGGCCCTCGGAGTGTAAATGCTCACGATACTGCAAAATGGACATCCTCTGAGCCTACAGAAGATGAATCGCTCTTTTGTGGAGGAGATCCCGACATCTTACTCGCTCATCTTGGTGGTGTCGATGATGCAGGTGAATACTTCCGATGGAAACATCGAGAAGAAGCAACGAGCCTGGCATCATACCTGAACGAACGAACAGGGGTTACAGACGCGAGAATTGTCACCGATTTAAACCCCATCAGAAGGGGGAAATCCGGGCGCATTCATGAGATGGAATTTATTTTTGAAACTATAGCTGGAAACATCGGCTCGTATCATAGTCGAACTCAATATGAAATTCGCTCACTACTTCATCCATCTTTTCTCTTTAGTAGCTCGATTAGTATTACCAAGGAAGCCGAGACATTTTTATTTCACGGTGCTGGATGGGGGCATGGAGTAGGTTTGTGCCAAATTGGAGGCATGTTTCAAGCAATTGCTGGTAGAAATAACAGGGACATACTGAACACGTACTTCCCTCGAGCAGTCATAAAAACTCTTTACTGATTTACAATTACTCTTCTGTCTCTTCTTCGGAACTTACGGTACCAATGATTTTTGCGGGACAGCCAGCAACAATTGTTCTCGGAGGAACATCTTCTCTCACGAGAGAATGAGCTCCAACTACCGATCCTTTTCCAATAGTAACCCCATCAAGTATTGTCGCACGGGTTCCAATCCAGGAACACTCGCCAATTATTACACCGCCCCTTTTCTCCATCTTCCCAGCAATGAATGACTCCGTGTCCTCATCCCATTCATGATTACTAGGGCCAATATAGGCGTACGCTGCGACGAGAGCTCCTGCTCCAATAACAATACTACTCTGCGTAGCAATACGACAACTTGTTCCAATATTCACTCCTGAATCAAATGTGATGTTGCCACCTTTTGCAGCAATAATAGAACCTCTACCAATGCACGTATGATCTCCGATGGTGATGGTGCTTCCCCTTCTACAATCAATAATCGAATAATCATCGATCAGCATTTTTTGACCAAGCTGAATTCCAGAGGCATTTCGAATGACTACTCCTCTTCCGATATATGGTCGTGCTCCGCAGGCGCCAAAAAGAGAACGATACAATAGGGAACGAAAACCCAAACCCAAAACTCCTGGAAGAATACTTCCTATCCCGGTAATTGCCTCATACCATAAGAGAGAACCCCATCCGCCGTCACCAACCGCAATTTCACGGTAAAGAGAAAAGCCTTTCTCACTCGATACTCGCTTTTGCTGCTGTGTTAAAAGAGGCATTGAATTTTCATTCATGGGTAAGGTTTCTTCTAAAAATACTCTCTTTCTTATCGAGAAAAGAGAACACGATACCGTAATAAGGCTATTATACTTAATGAGTCTCTGATAGTCCCATCATCAACCATCTCATATACTTCCTCTACTGGGAGTCGCATTTGCTGGAGAACCTCAGTTTCTTCCGGTTGAGCATTCCCAAATTCTAAACCAGTGGCAAGAAATACATGCGCCAATTCATTGGTCCGCGTATTTGCGATATGAAAGGGAGAACCCAAAGGAATGAGCGAGGCTGGAATAATTCCTGCCTCCTCCTTTAATTCCCGACGAGCAGCCTGAAGAGGTGTCTCACTTGATTCGATACCACCTTCAATCAACTCCCATGAATACTCCTGTACTGGATAACGCTCCTGTCCAATGAGTACCACTTCATCCTTCTCTGAAATTGCTAGGACGACAACCGCTTCTTGCAACTCCAACCAGCCATACACCCCATCCGTTCCAGACGGCGTAGTTACTTGATCTTCATGGAGCTTCATCCACTGGTTCTCATACACCAGTCGAGAGGATCTTCGCTTCCATGCCCCACTTTCAACAGATAACTCCCTGTCAGGTATTTCAGGCATGTTTCTTCCCTTCATCTGAATATTTTTTTCTCGATAATCGCCGTAATGACTTCGATTCAATATGTAGCTTCATTATGAAGCACATACACGCACTGAAGTGAACAAGAATAGTATTAAAAAGCTCGAATCGCTAGATATCAAGCTGGAGAGCCTCTTCCTCTTTTTCGTTTGAACTCTTTTTCTTCTGCTCTGTGGAAATCTCTCTCACTTGTGTCTCTGATGCCGAATGTGGGTCTGAAGTCTTTCCCTTAGCGGCATTGTGTTTCCCCGTTCTACGGGTCTTCTGCTTCTCATTTGCAGATGATGCATCCTCTGAGAGCTTGACTCGTAATCGAAGATTGTTCGCACTATCAGCATTCTGCAGAGCTTCATCTAAACTAATTGCACCGGCAGCATAAAGGTCATAAAGGGCTTGGTCGAACGTTTGCATCCCCTGATTTGAGCTTTTCTCCATTGCTTCCTTCAATTCGGCTATCTGAGATTTATAAATAAGATCCTTAATCCGAGGACTATCGAGTAGTAGCTCCACTGCTGCCACTCGATTTCCATCCACACTCTTTACTAACCGCTGGCTGATAATGGATCGTAAATTAAGGCTGAGCTGAAGATATACCTGTTGATGCCGCTCACTCGGAAAAAAGTTTATTATTCGCTCCATTGCTTGATTGGCGTTATTGCTATGGAGCGTCGCAAAGCAAAGATGGCCGGTCTCAGCAAATGTAATCGCTGCTTCCATCGTTTCTGTATCGCGAATCTCTCCGATAAGTACTACATCAGGTGCCTGACGAAGCGAATTCTTCAGGGCGAGATGATAGTTCTCCGTATCTACACCGACTTCTCGTTGGGTAATGATAGATTTCTTATGGCCATGAATAAACTCTATTGGATCTTCAATGGTAATAATATGACCCGCGCTGTTTTCATTTCGATGATCGATCAGGGCAGCTAATGTCGTCGACTTACCTGAACCCGTAGCACCCACTACAAGAACCAGCCCACGCTTTGTCATGGCAACATCTTTGAGCGGCTCTGGTAATCCGAGGTCATCAAGAGTCAGTATATCAGTACGAATCTGGCGAATAACGACACCGACACAGGCTCTCTGAATGAAGACATTTACCCGAAATCGACCGAGGTTTGGGTAGTAAAGAGAAAGATTCATCTCATTCAGCTCATCAAACTCACGCTGCTGTCGGTCGTTCATTACGCTATACGCAAGCTCCCTTGTTTCATCGGGCGTAAGGCAACGATTGCCTGCAGGTCGAATGCTCCCGTTAATACGATACATGGGAGGACTATCTACCGTAAGGTAAAGGTCTGAAGCTCCATGTTCGCACATCAGCCCTAGAAGTCTGCTTATCTCAATCATGCAACATGCCCCCTACCCCGAGTGTTTCTTTCCACTACTATCTTCCCCGCTCGTTCTTAAACAAGTCTGGTTTACCCAACTTCTCAATAGCAGTTTCTTCTGTAATCCGATTTTGTCCTACTAAATCGAGAATATGCATTTCAAGCGTTTGCATTCCAACAGACTGAGATGTCTGCATAGTGCTTGGAAGCTGATGAATTTTACCCTCTCGTATCAGATTTCGAACCGCTGGCGTACCGAGAAGGATCTCTAAGGCGGCAACGCGTCCTCCGCCCACTTTTTTACACAGTGTTTGAGTGATTATTGCTTGAATTGACTCAGCAAACATCGCTCTTACCTGCGCCTGCTGCTCAGGTGGAAAAACATCAATAATTCTATCTGCCGTCTTAGGTGCGCTCGAGGTATGCAATGTGCCAAAAACGAGATGTCCTGTTTCAGCTGCAGTCAAGGCTAATTGAATAGTCTCTAGATCTCTCATTTCCCCAACTAAGATAATATCTGGATCTTCTCGAAGTGCAGCTTTCAAGGCGTTCTTGAACGAATGCGTATGTGCCCCAACTTCGCGCTGGTTGATAAGACTTTTCTTCGAGACATGAACAAATTCAATCGGATCTTCAACAGTGAGTATATGTTTTTCATAGGTTGCATTGATAAAGTCAATCATTGCTGCAAGCGTAGTGGATTTTCCAGAACCAGTTGGTCCCGTGACCAGAACCAGTCCTTTTTCACGGATAGATACATCTCGAACCACTGGAGGAAGATTTAATTGCTCTAAGGAGAGTATCGTGGTGGGAATCTGACGAAAGACGGCTGCAAGACCACGGTTTTGCCGAAAAACATTCACCCGAAATCTCGCAAGATCACCAAGCTGCATTGAAAAATCTAGCTCGTTATGTTCCTCAAACGATTTCCGTTGGACATCATTCATAATGTCATAAATCATCTCATGGGTTTCTTCTGCAACAAGCGGAGGAGATTTAATCTTCTTCATTGAACCGTGTACGCGAACCATTGGAGGCTCTCCAGCTGCGATGTGAAGATCAGAGGCATCATTTTGAACTGCGAACTGAAGAAGATTCGTGATATCCATAGTACATTCCCGCATACGCTACCTAATAGCTATCGGCAGATTTCGAAAATCTATTAACTCTCTCGGACAGGTTCTGTGTTAATTTTCAGAAATGCCTCATCCAGCGCATACATAGGCTCGTCAGCTCAAACCATGGCAAAAACTACTAAATTTTCGTATGCTTTGAGGCTCAGATACAAAGAAACGCCAACTAAAAAACAAGAGTAAGACGCGTGAAACGATTCTACGGAGCGCATGGACCAGCAACCGCATGGACGGTAAACAGTCTCCTCGATGGACTTCCCAGAGTCCTTTTAGTCACGCCAGACGAAGCTCGTGCTCGGGCACTGAAATGTGATCTGTCGGCTATTACGTGGGATAAAGACGTTTGGGAATTTCCTCATCGCGCATCGCTGCCATTTGAGATGGTCAATCGTGACCTTGAAAGTGCTGCATATAGAAATTGGTGCCTCAATCGAATTCTTAGTGAGGAGCCTGGAATCTTTATTATTAGTGCTACTGCTCTTCTTCAGTCTTTTCTTCCGATACCATGGTATCATCGCTTCTCTCGTACCATCCAAGCTGGTGACAGCATGGATCGTGAATCGATAGTAGCAGCCCTTGAAGAATACGGGTATCTAGAAACGGCGAATGTTCAGGAAGTGGGTGAATATGCAATTCGCGGCGGAAAGATTGATCTGTATCCGGCAGCTGCAAAAAATCCGATACGCGTTGAGTTCCTTGCCAATACAGTGAATGGGATTGGATTTTTCTGCCCCGTTACTCAACGTTCCGTAGAGGGCAACCTCTCGTCTCTTGAGATTTTCCCTGTTCGAGAGTTCTTGACTTGGAATGAGCTACTGCACTTCTCTGAAAAATCTGAACATGAATTGACTCAGTGTTTCAAAGACTTTGCTCATAGAAGAGAAGTTCCTCCTCGAGAAAGTATAGAAGTTCTGAAGGCCCTGCAGCAGGAAATCACACTTCCTGGCATTGAACTTTATCAACATATCCTTCCACTTCGATGGGGCAGCTGGCTCGATATTGATATTCCAACTATTCTCATTGATGAAGTTGACATCATCCAGGAGATTGAACTTTTTCACGAGATCATGAACGAGAGA
>RFPC01000078.1 GCA_009926305.1 bacterium | reverse complement strand
CAAGATTATAAGCAAGCGCTTAAGTGGTACACAAAATCAGCAGAGCAGGGTCTTGCTCAAGCGCAATACAGTCTTGCCATTATGTACGATAACGGCGAAGGCACCCCACAAGACTACGTTCGCGCTCACATGTGGTACAATCTTTCAGCAGCACGGGGAGTTGCTGATGCTGCAAAGTATAGAGACCTTCTTTCGCAAAAGATGACTAGTGAAGACATCAGTAAAGCGCAAGCATTAGCGCAAGAGTGTATTAAAAAGAAGTATAAGGGGTGTTGATTATGCTGCGCTCTCTATCTTTATTGATGCTTGTGCTTCTATTCGTTAGTGGAAGTGTGCAAGCGACTTACAACTCTGTTTCAGGATTATGTGAAACAAGAAGTGTAATAAGAGCAGAGAGTTAAGAGTAGCCATGGGTGGACTCGAACCACCGACCTCGGAATTATGAGTTCCGCGCTCTAACCAGCTGAGCTACATGGCCAAAATTCGAACGGAAACTATGCCGTTATTCGTGTGGAGAATCAAACCCCTTCAATTTTTCAAGGCAAACAGCCATTCTCATCGGGTATCCAAGCACCACGAGCCTCAGGAAGCTAATCGCTCTCATGAGCGATATCTTCAAAAAGTGAGGTGGGCTCTATAACTCAATGGATTTTTTGGCTAGAAAAAAGCCCAGACAATGGTTATTCAAACAACAAAGGCTTTTTCAGCCCCATACCAGATAAAAAGGGATAACAGTGAAATTCCAAGATTACTACGAGACCTTGGAGGTGAGTCGGGATGCCTCTCAAGCAGATATAAAGAAAGCATTCAAAAAGCAGGCGAGGCTCTTCCATCCAGATGTCAATAAAGAGCCAGGAGCTGAAGATAAATTTAAGCAGGTCAACGAAGCATACGAAGTGCTGGGAGATGAACAGAAACGACGTCAGTACGATGCACTTGGTGCAAACTGGAAAAATGGACAAGAGTTTCGGCCTCCACCAAACTGGGAGGATCTCTTTGGCGGACAGTTCGGTGGAGGGCGTGAGACCTCAAGAGGACAAGCGTTCGGAGGCGGGGGTGGATTTAGCGACTTTTTTGAAGCAATTTTTGGGAGTGGCGGATTTCAACAAGCAGGCAGCGGTGGGACTTCCTATCGTGATCCCTTCGGACAAGCAAGGGCCGTTCGTGGAAGTAACCTGGAAACAAGTATACACATAACTCTCGCCGAAGCCTTTTCCGCTGGAACGAAGAAAGTCTCCTTCGATCTCATATCTACAGCTCAGGATGGTCGCCGCCAGAAAGAGAAAAAAAGCTTCAATATCAAGATTCCGAAAGGTATCCAATCGGGAAAAGTCATTCGGCTGGCAAAGCAAGGTGCCCCAGGAAGTTCAGGTGGAGAAGCAGGAGACCTTCTCATACGAGTGTTTATCTCGGAGGACTCTCGGTTCGTTGTTTCAGACAAAAATCTTCTATCTGATATTCAGATAACACCGTGGGAAGCAGCTCTCGGTACTTCTCTCCCCATAAAAACTATCGATGGAACCGTGACCTTGAAAGTTCCAGCTGGCTCTCAGTCGGGTCAGAAACTCAGAGTAAAGGGGAAGGGGTACTTCGATGCAAAAGGCAATCGCGGCGATCTCTTGCTATCTACGAAGATCGTAGTTCCCAAAGATTTGACAAAAGAGGAAAAAGAGCTTTTCGAGAAGCTCTCTAACGTCTCACAGTTTAATCCACGGGATGAGTAATTCAGATGGTAAAGAATTCAATGAGATAGAAATCTTTCCCGAGGGGTAGAAAACGCTTCTTGTGATGATTATATGAGAAGAAACGAGGTGCTCTATGGATATGAACAAACTCACTCAGAAATCACAGGAAGCGGTAGCGAGCGCACAAAGCCTGGCTCTAGCGCGAGGACACCAACAAGTTGATAGCGAGCATCTCTCGTTAGCACTCATCAGCCAACCGGATGGATTGGTGCCAAGGCTCCTTGAAAAGATTGATATTGAGCGATCTGAGTTATCCATGGCGCTTGAAAACGTGTTAGCAAAAAAGCCATCAGTGTCAGGTCCTGGGGTGGAACCCGATAAGATTTATCTTACCCCTGAGCTGGGAAAAGTGTTTGCTCAGGCGGAGAAAGAGGCGAAAGGACTAAAAGATGAATATGTATCAGTAGAGCACATCTTTCTCTCCCTTTTAGAGCTCGCTACAGGGGGGACGAAGAAGGTGTTTGCAGAACGTCTTCTCACTCGCGAAAAAGTATTGGAAGCACTCAACGCAATACGCGGAAATCAGAGGGTCACAAGTGCAACCCCAGAGGATACATACGAAGCGCTCTCGAAATATTGTCGAGATCTTGTCGACGAAGCACGGTTAGGAAAAAATGATCCTGTCATCGGACGTGACTCAGAAATTCGTAGGACAATTCGAATCCTCTCTCGAAAGACAAAAAATAACCCTGTGCTCATCGGTGAGCCTGGGGTAGGGAAAACCGCTATTGTGGAGGGCTTAGCACAAAGAATCGTTAGAGGAGATGTGCCAGAGGGATTAAAAGACCGAACGATATTCTCGCTAGACATGGGTGCCCTGATTGCAGGCGCAAAGTATCGCGGAGAATTCGAAGAGCGATTGAAGGCCGTTCTTCAAGAAATTAAACGCTCAGACGGACGCATCATCCTATTTATCGATGAGCTCCATACGATTGTGGGTGCTGGAAAGACGGAAGGGGCAATGGATGCAGGCAATCTGCTAAAGCCAATGCTCGCACGCGGAGAGCTGCATTGTATCGGCGCGACGACTCTAGACGAATATCGAAAGCATATCGAAAAGGATAAGGCTCTTGAACGACGGTTTCAACCAGTTTATGTCGAACAACCGGGAGTAGACGATACCATTTCCATCCTTCGTGGAATTAAGGAGCGTTTTGAGGTTCACCACGGAGTTACCATTCAGGATAACGCTCTCGTTGCCGCAGCAAATTTATCTCATCGATACATTTCCGACCGGTTTCTTCCAGATAAGGCAATAGACCTTATGGATGAAGCCTGTGCGATGATTCGTACGGAGATAGACTCTATGCCCGCTGAACTTGATGAGGTCACACGGCGTATAATGCAGCTTGAAATTGAGGAGGCAGCGCTAAAAAAAGAGAAAGATTCATCGAGTCAGGAGAGACTTGGAGGGTTAAAGAAGGATCTTTCTGAGCTTCGTGAACGTGAAACACTTATGCGCACGCAGTGGGAGCTCGAGAAAGGGAGTATCGATAAGTTACAAAATCTTCGTGAACAAATTGAGAATACGAGGCTTCAAATCGAGCAGGCAGAACGAGCCTACGATCTCAATCGAGCAGCTGAGCTTAAGCACGGGATTCTTCCAGGGTTAGAAAAACAACTCAAAAGCGCAGAAGCATCTCTCTCACAGGATAATAGAGGCGGCACGTCTTCAGCCCCTGAGCGCCTATTGCGAGAAGAAGTAACGGAGCAGGAGATCGCAGAGATTATCTCGCGTTGGACAGGAGTTCCACTCACCAAGCTGATGGAGGGAGAACGCGAGAAACTTCTAAAGCTGTCAGAGATTCTCCATGGTCGGGTCATTGGACAGGATGAGGCAGTGGATCTTGTCTCTGATGCCGTTCTTAGAGCAAGAGCTGGCATTAAAGATCCGCGAAGACCAATTGGCTCTTTCATTTTTCTTGGTCCTACGGGTGTGGGAAAAACCGAACTGGCTAAGACTTTAGCTGCGACACTCTTCGACTCAGAGGAGAATATCGTCCGAATTGATATGTCGGAATATATGGAGAAATTTGCGGTCTCACGGCTAATCGGTGCACCTCCAGGATATGTAGGATACGAAGAAGGCGGGCAGCTAACCGAGGCGGTTCGAAGACGTCCGTATTCAGTCGTTCTCTTCGACGAAATAGAGAAAGCTCATACCGATGTATTCAATATTCTCCTACAGATTCTCGATGATGGACGAATTACCGATTCCCAGGGACGAACGGTTGATTTCAAAAATACCGTGATCATCATGACGTCTAATATCGGTTCACCTCATCTTTTGAGTGGCATTGATGTTAACGGAAACTTAAAAGAGTCTGCGAGAATCGCCGTCGAGAACGAACTACAGGCTCATTTTCGACCTGAGTTCCTCAATCGAGTCGACGAAACGATCTTATTTAAGCCTCTTCAGGCGGATGAGATCGAACGTATCCTCGTCCTACTGATTGCCGATGTGAAGAAAAGATTAGAAGAAAGAGGCGTCGAGTTGACAGTCTCGGACGCAGCCATTGAACTAATGGCTCGTGAAGGCTTTGATCCAGTGTTTGGTGCAAGGCCTCTGAAACGCTACCTACAACGCCAGTTGGAGACTCGCATTGCGAAGGCGCTGATTTCAGGTGCAGTGCAGGAGGAAGGTGAGATCCAGGTTGACGTCGATAAAGGGAAGCTCTCTGTTGAGGTGCTTACTCCGCAGGCAAAAAAAGAGGCAACGACTATCCACTAAATAGCCATGCAGTCCTCATATCATTATCAATCGCGGCGAAGGCTCTAGGTGCGGCTTCTAGGAAATAGCGATCATCCGCTCAACTGAACGAAGCGCTTTTTGACGCACTTCTTCTTCCACGGTAATCAGAGTTACATCGTTACGAAGCGCATGGACTACATCTTCCAAGGTAATCTGATTCATGTGCGGACAGCGCACATTACAGAGTTGCGCGACCTTTTTCTCCGGATTCTCGGCGATGATATTATCACCCATGCTACATTCCGTAAGAATGAGGAAGTGATTCTTCGATGATTCCTTAACGTATTGCACCATGCGAGTAGTGCTTCCTGAAAAATCAGAGGCATGGACGACCTCTGGCGAGCTCTCAGGATGAGTAATGACCTCTATGTCAGGAAATTGCTTGCGGGCGAGGGTTATATCTTCCACCTGAAACTGTTCATGGACTTCGCATTTTCCATGCCACGCAATTACACTCCCTCGCTCCGTTCTTGGAAGCACAGGAGGTTGAGCCTCAAGTTCTCCCGAAGCATTACGGGTAACAACCACACATCCTCTGCCAGTCTCTTCAGCCGTGTTGCGTGCCAAAAACTCATCAGGAAGAAAGAGCACTTCTTCACTCTCCATAGCGTCCAGTACCGCGGCTGCATTACCAGAGGTGCAACAGAAATCCGCTTCAGCTTTTACATCGGCATAGGTGTTCACGTAGACAACCACCGGAACGCCTGGAAACATACTTTTCAAATCGCGTACATCCTGTGCCGTAATGCTTGCTGCCAATGAGCATCCTGCTTCTTGAGCGGGTAACAAGACCGTCTTTGTGGGATTAAGAATCTTTGCGGTCTCCGCCATGAATCGTACGCCGCAAAAAACTATAACATCTCTCTCTGTCGCAGCTGCAGCTTGTGCCAAGTACAGTGAATCACCAACAATATCTGGGATTGTATGAAAGAGCACTGGCTCCATATAATTATGGCCTAAAATAATCGCGTTCCGCTCACGCTTCAGCCGAAGAATCTCATAGACGAGCTCTGATTTAATTTGAAGCTCAGCATCAGGCGTTAGATGAGCCAGCCCCTCACGCATTTTCTCTAATATCGCTTGATGCTCTAATCCTTCAAGATTCATACCGATTCCTTAGACAAACGAGCCGCCGAGCCGCTCATCACTCATGTTTTAGCATATTTGAGAATCATTTCTAGCAGTGGGAACAAGATGCGGGAACTTTAGGAACTCTCATCCTCCTTGTGAGGCGGAATTATGAGAATTGGACAGCTCGCCTGAGCTACTACTTTTTGGGTATTACTCCCCAGAAAGATTCTGCCCAGAGTCCCTTTTCCTTGGCTGGCCATGACAATCAGTCTCGCATCAAGAGACTTCGCATACTGACATATGATCTCACTCGCTGGCTCTTCTGAAAACTCCACGATAGGGTCCACTCCATCAGAGACATTGTGTGCGGCTAAAAATTGCGCTAGCAACTTCTCTTCATCTTCCTGATAGGTGAGCTCCATATTTTTAATGGCTTCTGGATCGTTCAACTGTCGTTGTAGTGCAACTGGCAGCTCAAATTTTTGCGCCACGTAGAGAACTTTAACCTCCGCATTCGTCATTTTGGCATGTTGTATTCCCTGGGTAAGCGCCTCGCTGGACTCTTCTGAAAGGTCAGTCGTGATGATGATAACGTTTTCTGCCATGTGTGACTCTCCACAAAAGTACTTGTCTGAATCCCTACGCATCCCCGCTTTCCCTCTCTTAGCCAGGATGGACATAGTGTATGAAACTTTTCAGGTGACTGCAAACACAGTTTAACCACCGTTAGAGCACTTCGATACCTCATTGAGGATGCTTTGAGATTCTGACAAGAGATGCTTTAATTCTTCCTGGTTCCCTGCATCAATCTCACTCCCATAAGAAGCCGAATCAAGCCGTTCGAGATGTCGACTCAAAATTATTTTGAGCTGCTCACTAAGAATATGAGAATCGATCTCTTGCTCTAAGTGATACCCTCGAAATGACTCACCATCTTTGGCGCCAAGCAGCGAGGACAAGCGCTCAATAAAGTGCTCACGAAGTTGGAGCGGGTGTGCAAAGTCGCCCGCAAGCACAGAAGGGGTTCCTTGCTGAGGTCTCTTTACTCTCAGACGGAGAATCGCATTCACACAGAAAATCAAAAGTATCACCATCGAAGCGGTGAACAGCGCAAGGGATAGTGAGATACTTCGAGAGAGGCGCTCGATGAGCGACTCTTCACGATACCGATATATTACTCTTTCCTTTGACTCTCCCTGTTCTATATCCTCTCGCGTTCGGGGCCTTTCAGCTGGAGCACCCTGGAGGACTGCGGACGCAGGCTGACTCGTTGCAATCAGCCGAATATCTCTTGTTTTTGCCCATGCATATTGCCTTAGCTTCGGATTGAAAAACCGAATGGCAACTCCAGGAATATCAAATGTGCCTCCCTTTTTGGGAACCAGAGAGAGCTTGTAGGTTCGCTTCATTCGAAAGCGTTCAGTCGTACTGATATCAGTATCTACTGGTGTGTCAGCATACACTGATATGCTCTCTGGTACGTCTAAAGAGAGTTTATCAATGGGTCGGATATTACCGTCACTCTCAATGGAAATTGTTACGGTTTTGCTTTGTCCCGCTTCAATCGGTTCAGTATTCAGCCCTAGCGATATCGCCACTTCTCCAACGGGAATATGTGGATGTGCACCTCCATCACTCATCGATTCTGGAAGCGTAGGGAGCGGGAGTACTTCTAGCGGCGTTGATTCAGAGATAACAGTAACATCTTCTATCTGAGACATCCGCAGGAAACCAGAGTCAAAAAAGGAAAACCGACCTGATAGGGGACGCTTGCGCTCTACACGCAATTGCAATTTTGCTGGCGGGATAACAAGCGAACCTGGTGTGAGTGGAAAGAGCGCGTGACGAATCTGATGAAGATAGGTGGTTTGTCCATTTCTTTGGCGCATTTCAGGTCTTGGTCTGCTGAGATCCTCTTTCCAGAATTGATCATAGGTCAGTTCATCAAAACTTCCTTGATGAATCTTGGAGTCAGACGAGAGCTCAAGGGTACTGATCAATTGTTCTCCCACATAAACAGATGTGCGTGAGAGGTCTCGTGATAGCGAGATTTGTTCATCTCCATTCGAGGAGTTTTTTTCACCCCTCTCTTTCGTTCTTGTGTCTATCCTGACTGGCAGTGAGGCAATCTCGTGAGCCTGACCTGCTATTTGAATAATACCCTTCGGAGTTTCTAGCTCACCGACGCGTTTTGGCTTTAAGAGAAAGAGATGCCGCATCTCAGAAGTCGCTATCCCATTAACAACTTGTATTTGCGAAGATTGTCCTGCATAACTCACTGAAAAATCTGCGCTCGGTTCAAACCTCGGTTGGGAAACACCTCCCGATGAATTTGATACAACCGAGAGCTCAAAAATATCTTCAAGGCTCCCACTGCTAGCGGATAAATATACCTGCGGTGGTTCGGTCGCTACCGCGGTATCAGAAAAAGAAGGAACGTAAAAGACTATAGCTAGAAAGCACCAAATGCTTGAATACCACTTTCGTGTCTTATCAGAGCCTACTACCACTCTTGACCTCCTTTCGTCATTTCATCTTTGTGCAAGGGGAGAAGAATTGGCGCCTGTGGCAAAGAGTCAAGCCACAGCCTGGCCCCATTCCTCATGGCATCGAGATCTTGTTCGCTCTCTTCTGTTGCGTTTGCTATCTCCATTCCCTCTTGATTTTCATTCTGATCGGTCGTTCCCTCTTGATTCGCCTGTTGTTCTTGCCTTTGTTCCTGGGGCGAGGGCTCTTCTGATTGATTCTCACTGCCGTGCTCTTCTCGCTCTCCTGACTCCTCTTGTTGATTCGTTGATTGATCTTGTTGCGGGTTGTTATCCGAGGAAGGCTGTTCCTCCGAGTTTGACCGTTGTTCTTCATTCTTAGCGTTTTCTTGGCTCTGTTCTTGATTGTTTTGCTCGTCATCTTTCGATTGTTGAGTCTGTTCCTCCTGCTGCTCTTTGAGGGCTTTTGCAAGCTCTAAATTATGCAGCGCTTTTTCATCATCAGGATGAATCGCAAGAGCCTCTTCATATGCTTGAATCGCATCCTCAGCTCGTTGTTCTGCAAGATAGCTGTTTCCAGCATTATAGAGCGCTTGAGCAATTGTTCTGCCTGTTTCCGATTCAGCTGCAATCGAACGAAACACCTCACCGGCTTCTTGGTACTTCTCAAGGCGAAATAATGTTGCTCCAAGCACCTCCTGCTGGTGTATGTCTCGCGAACTTCTATTGGATTGCAGCCGAAGATGTCTTAAAGCGTTCTCGTAGTCTTTTTCCGCATACGCGTCTAAGGCCGAGCGAAGTTCGCTGGAATCAGCCTGAACAGGCTCAATACAAAAGATGGATGAGAGGCAAAAACAGAGAACAAGGATACCGCTTCGAAGGGGAATCAAGGAAAGAAATCCAACAACCAAGAGCACTCCCCAAATCGCATAGTGAAAGATCTCATATTTTACCGAGTGGTGTTGCTCAGATGTTTCTGTATTCTCCCGCATCTGATTCTCTATGTGCGCTAAGAGCGGAGAGAAAGGGCGCAAAAAAGAATTCAGCTCCACATATACTCCGCCGCTGTTGTTGGCTATTGTTTTTAACGAATCGGGTTCCAGTTTCGTGATAACGATATCACCGTATCGATTCTTTTGAAGAGCGCCATCGCCAAGAGGAATAGGAACTCCCTCGTGCTTACCAATTCCATACGTAAATAGAGAAATGTCATTTCCGAGCATCTCCATATCGCTAAACTGTTCATAATCGGAGAACTCACCATCTGAAAAAAGTGCTACGGTAAAGGTCTTAAGATCCAGGCTCGTCTTTTTCTCTTCAATTATTCGCTTAAGCGCAAGCAACGATGTCCCTCTCGAGGAGAATAGCTCTGGGGAGATTTCTCGGGCGTACATTCTCAGAATCTCAAGATCCGAGGTGAGGGGACAGAATGTGACTGCGCTTCCAGAGAAGAGAATAATACTTACGCGAATATCTCCAGATAATTGCTCTATGTTACTCAAAAGATCGGTAATTGCTCTCTTCGCACTCACAAGTCGATTCGGTGAAACGTCTTCCGCTAGCATAGAGCGGCTTAAATCGAGCGCGATAAACAGCGAGTGTGTGTCTTGTCGAAATTTTTGAATGGTGGTTCCAATCGAAGGTCGAAGGAGCGCGAATATCAGGAGAAAAGCTATGAGTGGCGGCACTATGCGACAGAGCATTAAATCCGTGGTGAAAGAAAAGCCCATCTGACGTCTTGCCAGCCCCCTTTTGCCAGCCAAAAGTTTGCCCATAAAGAAAAGAGCAATAACGAGCGGCAAAAACCACAGATTCTCTGGTGCGAGAAACTCAAATTCAGGACGAAATACTTGACTCTCGTTCATGGCAGCACCTTGAGAAGAGTCTGACTTAACAGGAAGTGCACGAGGAAGAGCAGAAGACTTGCAAAGAGCAGGGGCTGCGCTAGCTCTTGGGTGGTCACAGGCGCTGGCGGGATGTCCACCTCTGTCCTTTCTAAAGATTCTATCTCTTCATATATCCGATTCAACTCATCTTCATTGCTTGCAAAATAGTATTGCGCACCAGTGATCTCAGAAATTCGACGAAGAGCAGATTCATCAAAGCCAGCTGAGACTCTTTGGGAGAGAGGGATTCCTCGAACCGACGGCAGAAAAGCTCCTTCCGTCGAACCGATCCCGATGGTGTAGACCCGCACTCCCAGATTGCTCGCTATTCGTGCTGCTTTGATCGGCTCGATGGTTCCTGACGTGTTGACTCCATCTGTGATTAGAATTACGGCTTTTGTATCGGCCGGCAGCGCCTGAATATGCTTCAGGGCTGTTCCAATTCCTTCTCCGATTGCAGTCCCATCTCCAGCGACCCCAGGGCGGAGATCGACGAGTAGCGTCCTGAGGAAATTATGATCAGCCGTCAGCGGCGACTGAAGAAAGGCATGTGAACCGAAAAGAACAAGACCGATTCGATCCGCTCGGCGGTTTTCAATGAAAGCAGATGTCACTCGCTGAACGCCTTGCATTCGGGTCGTTATGCCCCAGCTAGAGATGAAGTCTTGCGCTTCCATACTTCTCGATACATCCAAGGCGAGGATAATATTCCGCTTCTCTCTACTATCAAAAGGGAGCTC
>RFPC01000077.1 GCA_009926305.1 bacterium | reverse complement strand
GAATTTGGTGTCGTCCTCTATTCGCGACAAAGACCTGCGCAATCGCCTGACCAAGTCGAACGAGGGACTCAGGATCCAGTGGGGGTACCGTCGCCACTCCACGCATACCATCCGTACCAAAATACTTACGTTTATCATTCGCCATGAATAGCCTCTCTTTATTTACGACTCGCTCGAAGAGCGCTTTTAATACTAGCCTTTGATGGTGATACTTGAACCAGCTCGACTTGTTCTGGAAGCTGAACAGTAAACGGAAACTGAGTCATCTTCAAATCAAGCTCCGGATCACTCTCAAGACCATCTGGGATTTCTACTGATACTACGATATCTTCACTTTTCATTTTCTGAATAATTGGGCGGGGCCCCGTAACTTCTAGTGCTACAGTGCTTGGGGAAGGCGTCCAACGCTTTGAGAGCTCTTTACCAATTACAATCACTGGAATATCTGAGAACCGTCTTTCTCGAGTTACCGCGCGCACTCGAACGGTCACCGAGACCTCCTCTGGCTCAAAACGGAGAAATTTTCCCTGCTTACGAAGGGGCAGCAACTGCTCTCTATCCGTAGTGAGCTCACGCAAATCAATCTGCTGTGTACTGATGGTCTGTAATTCCTTCAGCTCTGTTTCAGGCCCTGTAACGAGGACTTCGGCGGGTGAAACGATTATATCTTCGAGTTGGTAATCTTTCTGGAGCGACCCAATTCGCGGGACTTCCACAGCGACCTTCTTTTGAATCAACGAATCAAGAACGAATTCCACCTCAGCTGGATCAATCCGAAGGATCTCTACGGTTGGAGGAAGAGAAAGCCCACTTTTTTCAAGCCGAGTGAGATAGCGATTCCCAACGCTGTCAGGAACCCTTACTTTGAAGGACATCGGCGTGCGATTTACGTCTGATAGAACATGAGAAGGAGCACGCAGGGTGATCTGTGCCTGTGGGGACTGTGGAAGCAGTACCATTTTATCACTAGGGAGGTTTTGCAGCTCCACCGGAACAATAAACGACATAACGGAGCGATTGCCTTGACCGTGCACAAAGTAAGCAAGCGCAACAGCTATGAGTACTGACCACAGTTTGAGGCTAAGATTTTTCATGCGCTCTCCCTCTGCGACCCTGCCACGGCTCCCTGTTTTGCACGAGCAGACAACAACAGATGCAACTCATCACGTAGTGAGGCCGCATCAATATTTCGCAGGAGCTTTCCATCTCGAACCAGTGTAATTGCGCCTGACTCTTCAGAGATTACGACGACGATAGCGTCACTGACTTCACTGATTCCGAGTGCTGCTCTGTGTCTTGTACCAAGGCTCGGATCCAAATCAGGATCAAAACTCAAAGGGAGCAAACAGCCTGCCGCTCTTATCGTTCCTCCATCAATCAAAACGGCACCGTCATGGAGCGGAGAGCCTTTGACAAAGATTCCATACAGCAGCTTTCGATTTAATTTCGCATCAAGAACTATCGCGTCCTCTAAGAAGTCGTCAAGTCCCACTTCCCGCTGAAAAACGATAAGGCCACCAAGTTTTTCACCCGCCATCTTCGAGCATACCAGTGTGATATCTTCAATCGCCCTATCATAGATTGGCTTTCGATCTTTTCGGAAAAACGGTTGAAGTCCAAACTTTGTGAGTCCTTTGCGGATTTCATCTTGAAAAATCACAACAACGACTAAAATGATAGAGCTCAGGAAGTTGCCAAGTATCCATCCGAGCGTTACTAGCCCCAAGGGTCGGGAGAGGAAATACAGAATAACGATAATTGTTAATCCTCCCAACATCGGGGCTGCGCGGGTTCCTCTGATGATGAGGAGTCCTCGATAGATGAGATAGGAAACAATAAGAATATCTAATGCAAAGCGTATGAGCTCCCAACTCGCGACCCCTGCGCTTGTCGAGCCAAGAAAGGTTGCCATATCAATGCTATTTCCTTGAACAATGGGAGGAATCCAGCTCGATAGCTGTTCCTGGAAGTTCAGAATGACACGATGCGTCGCCATAATATGCCATGCCCTCCCGATACATCCCCAAACACCAAATAAGGTAAAGCCTAGGCCTCAGTTGGATCAGGCTCTGTACCAGCTAATCCACCTTCTTTAGCAGATTCCTCTTCTTCCTTCTTGGTCGAATCCTCGTTGCTCGATTTGCTTTGAACCTCTTCTTGTGGAACGGGTGGGAGTTCTTCACCCTTCACTATTGCGTCGATGTCGTCAGCATTGAGTGTCTCTCGTTCGATTGCAGCCTTTGCAAGTCGATGCAAGGTATCAATATTTTCGTGAATAAGCTTCTCGGCAAGCTTGTAGCGATCGTCGAGAATTCTTCTCACCTCAGCGTCAATCTCTTCTTGGATTGCTTGTGAGAAATCAGAAGCGCGACCGACTTCTTTGCCCAAGAAGACCTCACCCTCGCGACTGGCGTATTGTATTGGGCCAAGCTTGTCGCTCATTCCCCACTCCCGCACCATCCGCCGAGCAATTTCTGTCGCGCGCTCGATATCGGATGCAGCTCCAGTATTCATTTCACCGAAGACAGCGAGTTCTGCCACACGTCCTCCGAAAAACACAGCGAGTTGATCCATCCAATAGGAACGGGAATACGTATGTTTGTCGTTTTCAGGCAGTTGTTGCATCAGACCCAAAGCCATACCTCTTGGTACGATAGTCAACTTATGAACGGGATCAGCATTTGGAAGAAGCTTCGCCACTAGCGCATGTCCAGCCTCGTGATAAGCGGTGGTTTCCTTCTCTTTCTGGGTAAGTAACATCGAGCGTCTCTCTGCGCCCATCATGACCTTATCTTTTGCGTACTCAAAGTCTTCCCTGCCGAGCTCATCTTTGTTGTTTCGTGCGGCCCACAGCGCAGCCTCATTGACCAGAATCTCTAACTCTGCTCCGGAAAAGCCTGGAGTTCCCCGTGCTATGACTTCAAGGTCAACATCTTCAGACAGCGGAGTGCGTTTGGCGTGGACCTTGAGAATACCAAGTCGTCCCTGAACATCAGGACGCTGAACTACTACTCGTCTATCAAAACGCCCTGGCCTTAAAAGAGCTGGATCAAGAACATCTGGGCGGTTTGTGGCTGCGATCAAGATTACGCCTTCGTTACTCTCAAAACCATCCATCTCAACCAGGAGTTGGTTAAGCGTTTGCTCTCGCTCATCATGACCTCCCCCGATCCCGGCCCCACGGTGCCGGCCCACCGCATCGATCTCGTCTATGAAGATAATGCACGGCGCATTTTTCTTTCCCTGGATGAAGAGGTCCCGAACCCGAGAGGCTCCCACCCCAACGAACATTTCGACAAAATCTGAACCTGAGATACTAAAGAACGGCACACCGGCTTCACCCGCAATAGCTCTCGCGATAAGAGTTTTCCCTGTTCCTGGAGGGCCAACAAGCAACACTCCTTTCGGTATGCGACCACCGAGCTTGGTAAATTTCTTCGGGTCCTTCAGGAATTCGATGATTTCTTGGACTTCCTGTTGAGCCTCACTCACCCCTGCCACGTCATCAAAGGTCACCTTCCGTTGATCTTCGGTGAGCAGCTTCGCTTTGCTTTTACCGAAGCTCATTCCTTTCCCAGCTCCAATTTGCATCTGCCGCATGAAGAATAACCACACGCCGATAAAAAGCAGCATTGGGAGAAGCGTAATGAATAGCTCAAGTGCCCAAGAACTTTCCGCAGGCTTACGAACCTCAAAATCTACATTCTTGGATATTAAATAGTCTGCCAGGTCATGATCTCTCGCGATCACTGATTCGAAAGGTTGCTGGTCAATGGTGACGCCTTTCACCATATCGTTTTCAATAACGACCTCGCGAACGACCCCCTCGTCGATGATCTCCAGGAATTGAGAGTATGGTACTGGCCTGTTTATTTCAGGCTGATTCATCACCCTGAATAGAGCCATGAATACGAAAAAGAGGACCACCCAAAAAACGGCATTCCGTGAATATTGATTCAAAATCCACCTCACATTTAAGAGAGCACCAACAACGCTGCTCTTTTCAGAGATTATCCCTGAATATCAGTTAATTATGGAGAGCTCTATCTTCTCCCAAAGCCGTCTCAGCCTCAAGTGCTAGGCCGGGATAACTCCTTTATTAAAAGATTCGATTTTCAGGGTCATTGGTGCACTTTTTTCCCTTTATTTCAGTCAATTAAACGCTATTAAGCCACAAAGAGCGAGTAAACCTTGAGGAAAGTAACGCCGAGCCTCCGAAAAGAATATCGTTCTAGTTCTGATTTTGATCCTGAACAAGAGCAATTTCCATTATTGGGCGCCATTCGAAAGAGCTGAGTCTGCCATCCACTCTCCCTCGTCTACTCCCCTCCATAGGTGGACGCGATAGCGAGTCCTCCCTTACGCCTTCTGATCTCAAGACCGCCTGGTAGCTGGATAGCCACCTCTCCTGATAGGAGGAAGTTTCTGAGACGAGCTGACGCCTCTCTTCCGAGAGGAGTCCGAGAATAAGGAAGAAAGAGAGACCGGAGCACCCTTTCTCCGATGGCTGGCGGGGAATCCCGGAGAATCTCTTTCACTCGGACAAGCCAGATTCGGTTACCAAAATCGAGCTCCTTGAGTAAGTCCTCAGCCACGGTCTTCGCAACTTCATCGAGCGCATCAAGCTCTTTCTCGATTGAGAGCGCTTGTTTTTTTAGGCTATGACTGACGCCTTTCCCGAATTCTTCTTCCAAAAAAGGAATCAGCGTACTTCGAACCAAATTTCGAAGTCGAGCGGTATCTTGGTTTGACTCATCCTCAACATGAGGAACATCAAAGGTATTTGCATACTGAACGATGTCCTCTTGGTTGAAGTGAAGGAACGGCCGAAGCGCCTTGAGTTGAAGATTCTCGGCACGGATAGCTCGGGGTTCCTTGTTTGAGAGAATTCGCATCAAGAATGTTTCGAGCAAATCGCCTCCGTGATGGGCAATGAATACCTGGTCATAGCCCTCTGTGTTCATAAGGTGCGTAAAAAAAGAATATCGTTCTCTCCGCGCCCATGCCTCCACGTTTTCACCAGAGTCAGGTGGAGTAAGACAGGTAGAAAAGAACGGGAGATGGAGACCTTCCGCATAGTGAGCGACAAACTTGGCATCTCGATACGCAGTCTCTCGAAGGGAGTGATTGACGTGAGCTATACCGATTCTGTTCGAGATGTCGGGCTGGCACTGGATATCTCGGAGGGCACGCACCGATGCATCAAGCAGGCACATGCTATCGATGCCCCCTGAGACTCCGAGCAAGAACTTGCCTGAATGGGTTGAGAATACCTCCGCCATTCGGTCAATCATGGGATGATGAGACAAAACCACTTCCTTCGTCATATATACAATACATTCAGTGGGTTACATTAGCTCTTGCGTTGGTCCTTACTCGGATTGTCTCCAAAAAAAGACCCCTCACGAGAACCAACGAATCTGTGTTATAAAACGCGAGTTGGAAAGCGTAAATGGAGACTTCCGAAATTACCTCTATGGATTCAATTCCTCATAAATCCGCAAAATCTTCAAACCAAAATAGCCATAGTACCAATCCGAGCCCGGTGTACAAGAGCTTACGCGAGGAGACCCTTTTTCTCTCACCTCAAATCCTTCAAGGAATGGCTGAGGAGCATTCACGCCCAGCTCACCTCAAAGACGAAGCGAAGGATATCGAACTTCCTCCGACCAGTGACTGGTCCGTTGGTCCTGAGACCGCGACAATTACCTTTAAGAAGCACCGCTTTCAGAACCTGAATCAACACGAAATTGAGCGGATACAGAGACCCCTTCCAATGGGAGTAGAAGTTCAGGCTGCATTCCATCTCGTCGATCAGACCCGTATTCTCGTATACGCACCGGACTATTCACAGCAAGAATTGGATGGGTTTAGTGCATTTCTAAGAGAAGAGTTGGGGTTTCACAATTCTGCCTTAATCGGGGTAAAAGATGCTACGGAGGCTCAGCACATTATGCGGAGAGCTGAGTTACGAGGCTCTCGAAGGGATGATTCCCTTGGAGTTGTTGTGAGAGCGATTCTTCCAGATGCGTTGGCGATTTCTCGAGTCAGTCTCAAGCACGAAGAAAATCATTCCACCCCGCATATACAGATCATCTATCGTCGACCAGGAATTGATAGCAGCATAGAGCAATCATATGCACGAGAGGTTGAGTGGGAGCTTGGTATTCCTGCCCGGCTCCATCTCCAGCCAGAGGAGTGGCTACGAGAACAGCTGGACTATGCACAGCACCCATTAATGAGAATTGAATCCGTTCGATTCTCAAGGGACCCGCAAGTGGGCAGAAATAAAGTTATCGCGCACACGATAATATTTGCTCCAGAGCGAGCGCTTCCCGAGATTCGCCCGTGGATACAGGCCACGGGTCAATCCTTGGGAATACGGATTGACCCGATTCTAAAACCGGTCAGCGATGCTTACTTTGACTTTGTTACTCGAGTGGGAAATAGAAGTACGGGGCGTTTAGAGCGTCCTGACCTACTTGGGAAGCTTCTTGATCAAGATTCCGAAGCAGACTTTTCTCCCGTCACCGTAAATATTCACTCATCGAAACAGTCTCGACTTGACCTTTCTCATCAACAAACTCTTGTGGTTGATCCGAGGCAAAGCTTGGACCGTGACGATGGGTTTTCGATTATGCGGGTTCCTGGCGGCATTCAGTTACAGGTGCATATCACGGATGTACCTGCGCTCATTCGGCTTGGTGGCGAGCAGTTCGATATCGGATTACGAAAAGCTTTCACCGTATATGGTCAAAAATCTATCGATCCACTGCATCCAAGGCGACTGGCACTTGAGGTGGGTTCTTTAAAGCAAGACCGAGTTCGTTTTACGTGGACGTTTCCATTTACCGTTCGGAATGGGCAGCTGACCGCTGATGCACCCAGAAGAAGCCTTATCCGAGTATCTCATGCTATTTCATACGATGATTTGTATGATGCTCTTATAAAGCCAGAACATTCCCTGGCAGAGCCAGCGCATCTCCTTAGCGAATTTCATGATCACGTTCAGCTCCGCACCGAAGAGCCTTTACTGGGGAAAAGAGCCGTCGGGACCGGAGATTGGAGCCATTCGCTCATTGCCAAAAACAACGTCCTTGTGAATGAAATGGTGGCCAATCTTATGTTTCATGAGTATCCGTCCATACCCTGGCTGTATAGAGCGTTTCAACCCCCGAGCGAGAAAGACGAACGATATGCAGACCGTGTATTGAAGGATTCAGGCATGGGGTTTATCGCTGAACAATTAGGCAGAGAGCACCGCCAGCGAGCTCTGCGCTTTGCTGAGCTGACTCGAGGTGCGGAAGATTTCTCTCCCCAAATTGCGCGTGTTATTGGAGAGGCGTTTTACACAACTACTCCAACACCACATGCGTTCTTCAATGGATTCTATTCACATTTTAGCTCACCGTTGAGACGTGGGAGCGATGTTGTCTTAGGGTACCAACTTTCACATGCCTTACTCGGGACCCCTGCACTCGATAGAGATTTTGTGGCCTCGTATGCCAACTATCTCTCGTATCAAAATCTCCTCGAAAGCCAAAGACACCGTGAGCTGCTGACAAAAGAAGAGCTCTCTCGGCACGAGCAACTGTTAGGAAAAACTTTTTTTGGTTCTCTCAGACATGTAACGAAGGATTGCGCTGTGATCGATGTTCCGGAGGTGGGAAGAGGCATCATACCGCGTGAAGACGGGACTATTGAGATGAGCCGTGCCAAACAGGAGGTTTATGATGTGCGGCGACGGAGAACGATATCAAGAGGAGATGAAGTTGGCATTTGCTATGAAACGGTCAATCTCTGGCGATTTCGTCCAGTCTTATCGCTGCGGCAAGAGTCAAAGGATCGCAATCAGAAGTAGAACAAACTTCGCTGTTAACCAGTTTCTCTAAATCTGTCGATACTTAACGCTCCAGCACCGCTATACATAACGGATATGGCACACGCCAGCATTACGATATCTTTACTCAGCAGTTGTCCTGAAGCGGAATAAAATCCAAAGAAATAGATGGTGCTGCAAAAATAAAAAGCGGCCAACATCGAACCCAAGGTGGTTAGAAAGCCGAGGATAAGCAGACCTCCCGCAAGGATCTCGCCATAGGGCAGAATAATGGCGTAGAGGGTGGCGATATGCTCTGGCAATGCATTCAGTTGCTGCATCTCTTCGGCGTAATACGAAATATTTTCAAGCTTGAGCACCCCGGCAAGGAGCAGATACCATCCGAGCGCCTGCCGAAGGAGTAAGGGGCCGTACAGCGAATTTCCTACTGGTTTATTCAGTTTTATAGCCATAGTGATCAACCTCCGCGGACCAAAAACCGCCACCGAAAGATAATAGCGAGAAAGATGGGATTTGGAAATAGGTTGTTTTTCTTGAGACACGGTCAGCTTCTTTGACCGTAATACGAGGGAAACAGGAGTTGCACTCTCTTCAGAGATGTAAAAACAATATGTTAAACCCATTACTTCGAGGAGGAGTATTCAGGCATGAATCAAGCAGTTGAAACTCTGGGAAATTCAGAACTACGAGACAAAGTACTCGCCGAGGTCAGGCGGTTTGTTTTTGGGCAAGAACAGCTTGTTGAGCGGCTTCTTGTGGCGCTTCTTTGTGAGGGCCATGTGCTTATTGAAGGAGTGCCTGGTTTGGCGAAAACCCGACTCCTTAATGTCTTGAGTTCCCTACTCTCGTGCTCCATGAAAAGAATTCAGTTTACTCCGGACCTCCTTCCCGCAGACATTACTGGAACAGAAGTATATCAAGTTTCGAGGGGGGAGTTCTCTCTTCGTAAGGGACCAGTGTTTACCAATATTGTATTAGCCGACGAGATTAATAGAGCGCCTGCAAAAGTTCAGTCAGCGCTTCTTCAAGCGATGCAAGAGAAAAACGTAACGATTGGTGATCAGACGTTAGAACTTCCACGACCGTTTTTTGTCTTGGCCACCCAAAATCCGATTGAACAAGAGGGAACGTACCCACTACCAGAGGCGCAACTTGATCGATTTCTCTTTAAACTCCTGGTGCAATATCCAGAGTACGCAGATGAGGTTCAAATGCTAAATACGGTGGGCTCGACCATTTCCGATCCACCTCTTCCGAACTCTGTCATCTCCGTAGAAGAGTTGACCAGTGCCTCTCGACGTTCCCTCGACATCTTTGTCGACCCGAAAATCGATGAATACATCGTGCGTCTCGTGCATGCGACAAGGGACCCAAAATCATTTGGCCTCGGAGATATCATCGAATGGGGCGCTTCTCCCAGAGCCAGCCTCGCCTTAAAACGGGCTGGTCGTGCACTGGCACTCATTCGAGGCAAAGATTTTGTCGGTCCTGATATTATCCAAGAGTTAGCGTCTGACGTACTTCGTCATCGAATAGTACTCTCCTTTGAAGCCGAAGCGAGAAATATCACTGCGGAAGAGGTCGTTACCAACATCGTTAAGGGAGTACCAGAACCGTGAAGCTGATTCGGTATCTGCGCGAACTCTGGAGAGGGCCGAGGCTGGAACATATATCAGACGAGGAGTCAGAAGCGTCTCATATCTTCAAAGCCAGAGTTCATGAATTACAGACCAAGCGGCTGATGTCATCACAGCTTACCGGAGACTATGCTTCGGCCTTTCTCGGACAAGGTTTGTCTTTTTCGGAGTTAAGAGAATACCAGTGTGGAGATGAACCTAGGCTCATCCACTGGGGAGCTACCGCGAGAATAGGAAAACCATTCGTTAAACTCTTCAAAGAGGAACGGCAGTTACGACTGATCATTCTGCTCGATACTTCACCATCGATGATGATGACCTCACGAAAGGAAAAAGCTCTGGAGTTCGCAAGCCTACTGATTAGTGTTGGTCAAAAAAACCGTGATCTCCTTGGGTTTTGCTCCTACGGAGCGCAACTTCATGACCTGTATCCTCCAGGAAACTCCAGGCCGCACTACCGACAAGTACTCCTCGCTCTCCAGACGGCAAAGTGCCATCGAGAAGTCGTTGACTTTGAGCAGATATCAACCGGTTTACGAGAGAAACTGAAGCAGCGTTCAGTGCTTATCTTCCTCTCTGACTTTGAAGATGCAAAGGAGACAGAGGGGCTCTCTCTGCTCGCTCGAATGCACGATGTTCTGTGCGTTCACATTTCTGGAGAGGCTCCTTCGAAGGAACATGGGCTCATGAAAGCATCAGATCCCGAGACTGGGGTGGTAAGATTGCTGGACTCTTCTTTGAATTCTCCGCTCTATCGAGAAGCTCAACAGAGAGAGGAACACCACTTTCTTCTCCTTAGTGAGATTTTGGGTCGAGCAGGAGTGGAACTCGTCCGCTATAGAACAAACGCGTTAGCAACCCTTGATGAAATTGCACACAGTAGAAGAGGGAGACGACACTGATGCCTAGCCCTGCTCCGACGCCTTTTGATATTATTGAACCGCACCAGTTGCCAATGGAAATACCGCTATCTGTCTGGCTATTAGCATCAGCCTCCATGCTTCTCCTTTCTCTCCTCACCTACTGGATAGTGACTCGTAGAGACAGAGGCGTTCCTCAGTTCTTAGAGGTACCGGCATTGATCATTGAGTTGAGAAAAGTTCTCGATGAGTTTGAGGCAACTGGCAGGAGAGAACTCATTCATCTTTTCGTAAAACTGGTACAGCGAGAACAACTGATATTAAGTGAAGAAGCGAAAGAACTCTTGGTTCAATTGGAGAAAAACAGATTTTCAGAGAAAAGTTCGGTCGAAGCGGAATTTCCTATGCGTGAGTTTCTTTCGATTCTATCGACGCAAGGCGGAATTCAAGGAGAAGCAAAAGCATGACGTCTGCATCCTTTGCATACCCATGGCTGGTGTTAGCCTTTCCGTTACTCGTTATCCTGCCATTCGTTCGCCGTGCGAAGTTCCAATATATTCCAGTCACTCGTTGTGTGCATCAATCGAACGGAGCAACACTCCGATTGAGGGC
>RFPC01000076.1 GCA_009926305.1 bacterium | reverse complement strand
GGAAGAAAGAGCCTCCCAAAGAGCAAGGATCAAGAGGGAATTTCCTAGTTTCTTCAGTGAGTTGGAGGAATTTTCAAGGAGTCCATTTCATAGTGCTCGAGGCTATCGGACCCAGTTTCTGCCAGGTGGTGCGAGTGAGTTGGGGTGTGGCAGGGCACAAGCGTTGACTTTGTCTGGTTAAGTGCCCATAATTTCGATGTATTTTGCGGTTCAGTTTCCGTGCTTGCAATGGAATACAGCGACCATTTTCAATGGTCGCAGATTGAACGTATCGCTCATGTATGGAATTGCTGGTTCTGCCGAGGGTCGCAAAGTGTTTTTTGCTGAAGGATAGTCAGTCGCTAGTCTTCACCTAAAAACTCTTTAGCACAACTCGGCAGGTCCGTGTCGGTTGAGAGGGATACACGCAAAACTTGAAGAACACTTGAGATAGGATGTGCAGGAAGCAACGTTTGTTTTCTGCATGATATGAAGAAAGAAATTGAGGAGCATTATTAATGCCAGCTGAAGAAAGTATAGAAGAAGTCGGAACAACCGTCGGGTCAAAGGCGGATGTGATTGCAAAGTTTAAGAGAGGCGAGGGTGATACAGGCTCGCCAGAGGTGCAGATTGCGCTTTTAACTCGTCGACTTGAGCAGCTTAAAACACATTTTGATAAGCACTCTCTTGATAAACATTCAAAGAGAGGTCTGTTAAAGATAGTTTCCCAGCGAAAAAGGCTTCTTTCGTATCTACGAAATGAAGATATTACTCGCTATCGGACTCTTATTGGTGAGCTCGGGCTAAGAAAGTAGGCGCTTCGTCTTGCCCCTTGTTTTCACAGATGAACTCAATAGCCCGGCTTCACTCCTTATTGAGGGGTATCCAACGATTCGGTCCCAGAAATTGGGACGAAGAAAATGGGCCCGAGGACGTTGGGGATTGTGGAGTCGATACGAGCGCATTCCATTCAGTCATAATGCGAAATACAGCATCTTGCGAAATACAGTGTCATGAGAAATACAGTATCATGACACTTGGAATCCGTGGTTCGTGGCTATGAAGGAATGGCAGTCATTATTTCAACAAATTTTAATAGGTGAACAAAAAAATATACTTCGGTGAGCAGTTTTTTAAGGTACGCTCACTCGGAGGTTGAAGGAGAAAGAATATGTCAGAAACAACACTAGGAACACCAATTACCGTAGAAACTGATTTTCACGGAACTCACTTATCATTTGAAACAGGAAAAGTAGCGAAGCAGGCTTCTGGGTCGGTAATCGTTCGGTCTGGAGAGTCAGTAGTACTCGTAACATGTGTGCTTGGAGATGACCGTGGGGGAGATTTTCTTCCGCTCACGATTGATTATGTTGAAAAGGCGTATGCTGCAGGAAAGATTCCGGGAGGATTTTTCAAAAGAGAAGGAAGGCTCAGCGAGCGTGAAACTCTTATCTCACGATTTATTGATCGACCGTGTAGGCCCCTTTTCAAGAAGGGATTCGGTAATGAGATTCAAGTGGTAGCTACTGTGCTCTCAGCGGATCCAAACGTTGATACTGATGTCGTAGCATTATGTGGCGCGTCTGCTGCAATTGCTATTTCAGAAATTCCGTTTGATGGCCCTGTAGCTGGAGTCCGTGTTGCACGTATAGACGGAAAGTTATGTATCAATCCGACTCCTGATGAGCTCGAAGATCAAGATTTGAACTTTATCGTAGCAGGAACCCGTGATGCCATCGTTATGGTAGAAGGTGGAGCACATGAAGCTTCAGAGGCTGAGGTGCTAGAAGCGCTGTTTTATGCACACCAAGAGATCCAGAAGATTATTGCGTTGCAAGACGAGCTTGTCTCAAAGGTAGGAAAAACGAAGATTGAGTTTGTACCGAAAGAGGATGATGCAGCTCTTACTCAGCAGATAGAGAGTGCTATCAAAGACGAGCTTCTCGCGGCATGTGTTGTCCGTGACAAGCTTGAGCGAAAGACAGCATTCAAGGCTGTTAAGGAAAAGGTAGTAGAGCAGTTTGTTGGAGAGGATGCGGAGGACCCTGATGCTCGGAAGGCTGAGGTGGTCGGAATTCTAGAAGGCCTTCATTCAACGTATGTGCGCCAGATGATCCTCGAAAAGGGCGAGAGAATCGATGGGCGTGATACAAGAACGGTTCGTCCAATTGATATCCAGGTTGGATACTTGCCTCGGGTTCATGGCTCAGCACTTTTCACTCGAGGAGAGACTCAGGCAATTGTTACTGCCACTCTTGGGGTAGAAGACGATGCTCAGCGTATCGATAATCTTTATGGTGACACCACCAAAGACTTTATGCTGCATTATAACTTCCCTCCGTTTTCCGTTGGAGAAGCAAGACCAATGCGTGGACCTGGAAGAAGAGAGATTGGACATGGGGCGCTTGCTGAGCGTGCATTGCGAACGGTAATTCCATCAACCGCGAACTTTCCGTACACGGTAAGAATCGTGTCAGAAATTACGGAAAGTAACGGTTCGAGCTCCATGGCGTCGGTTTGCGGTGGTACCCTTTCGCTTCTTGATGCAGGGGTTCCCCTAGAGGCTCCAGTAGCGGGAGTTGCGATGGGGCTTATCAAGGAAGGTGAAAAGACGGCAATCTTGACCGATATTCTCGGAGACGAGGATCATCTTGGCGATATGGACTTTAAGGTGTGTGGAAGTGAGCGTGGTATTACTGCTCTTCAAATGGATATTAAGATTAAAGGTCTGAGCCAAGATATCATGACCCAAGCTCTTGAGCAGGCTCGAGAAGCGCGTCTCCATATCCTAACGAAGATGGCGGAAGTTATTGAGGCTCCTCGTGAGGAGTTAAGCCGATATGCGCCGCGAATCGTCTCTTTTAAGATTCCTACGGATAAGATCAGAGACTTGATTGGCAGTGGTGGGAAGACGATTAAAGGCATTCAAGAGACTTGGGATGTTAAGATCTCAATCCAAGACAACGGAGACGTTACTGTTTCTGGAAGTGATGGAGAGTCCTTGGATAACGCGGTAAGAATCTGTAAGAGTCTTACTGAGAAGCCAGAAATTGGAAAGCTGTACCAGGGAGTCGTAAAGCGAATAGCCGACTTTGGTGCCTTCGTAGAGATCCTTCCTGGAACAGAAGGGCTCGTACACATTTCACAACTTGCGGATGAGCGAGTCCGAAGTGTTGAAGATGTCGTAAGTGAGGGAGATCAAATCACTGTTAAGGTGCTTGAGATGGACCGAATGGGTAAGATTCGCCTCTCGTTGAAAGAAGCCTTAGCTGATATGGCAGCGAATGCAAACTAGGGTGTTTCTCTAAACTGTTCCTTCCTCAAGCCGAGTGCTGAGGAGGAGCATGGCAAAAAGGGGTGTCACGGGCTTTTGGTTCGTGGCCCCTTTTTTTGTGCGCGCACTTTCAAGAAAGGTGGTGATGAGAGGAAAAGGGGAGCTGGCGGTGTTTTTTTTCAGTGCGCCTATTCTCGAGTCTGAATTGTAACTTCTCTGTTGTGATAGACAGTGGAGTGAGCAGGGATACTGTTCGTTAGCCAAACGTTTCCACCGATAACAGAGCCTTTTCCAATAACGGTATCTCCACCAAGGATGGTTGCACTTGCATAGATAACAACATCATCTTCAATGGTGGGGTGTCTTTTTGTCGAAGCGAGTGTTTTCTCAACGCTCAATGCGCCCAGGGTAACCCCTTGGTACAACTTAACTCGCTCTCCGATGACTGTTGTCTCTCCGATAACAATTCCAGTGCCATGATCTATAAAAAAGGGAGATGCGATGCGCGCGCCTGGGTGAATATCAATCCCCGTTTTTCTATGTGCATGCTCTGATAGAGCACGAGCAAATGATTCAAGAGAATGATTCCAGAAAAAGTGAGCTACTCTATGAAAGAGAATAGCTTGAAACCCAGGGTAAGAGGCAATTACTTCATCGGTTGACCGAGCTGCTGGGTCTCCTTCGTGAATGAACTCGGCATCTTTTTGTAAGGTCATCTGAAGCTCTGGCAAAAACTGAGCAAGCTGATCGAGAACTTTTCTCGCTATCTTCTCAAGTTCAGGCCCCTCACGACCAATGGACTTGAGTGCTATGCTATCGATATTGTTCAGGTAGGTGGCGAGCTCATTTTTCGTTTGAAACGAATGTTGATCAAAGTGAGGAAAGAGAATGTGTTGTATGCCAGCGGCGAATTGTTGAATTTCTGATTGAATGGGAACGGGAGGGGTTGTTCTTCCCCCTCGTTGTGTAAAAAGTCGTTCTATTACCTCTTCAATAGTCATGCCGTATATCCGCCGAGTTCTAGTGATGAGAGCACTTTAGAGGAGGAGTAAAAATGGGACAAGGGCTTGGGGGGGTGAGGAGAATAAATTTATGACTCTTTTTTTAGCAATTTCTGCATCTTAAAGGGAGAAAATCCGGTTTTTTGAGAGAAGCTCGTGAATCATTTCCTTGGTGAAAAATTTAGTGTGGTGAATTTAGCGACGTTGAGAGGCGACTCGCGAAGTTTCGAGAGGTCTTTCAGAGCGCTCCTGTGTCTTGGATTCCTCGCTCTTCTCATGATTCTATCAGTTCCTCAATTCGCTATCGGACAAGAGGGTTTGAGTAAAGTGCCTGAACCGGAAGGTCCAATGACGAGCGTAGAGCAAGATCCCCAATTCGATGCAGGTAGCATGCATCGGTACAGTGAGCCAGCCCCTCTTCCGCGGAGAGTGAAGAGATCAAATCCCAAATCATTTTCTGGTTACCTTCGGCAGAGGAAGTACTTTACACACCTGTGTAATCAGCTTTATGAGGATGGTAGAGCTGATGTTGTGAGAGAAATCGGACGCGAGTACCGAGCGGGTATTGTGGGATGTGCTGCGTGTAAGGCATTTTTTCGTTTACTCTTTTCTGAATGTCGTAAGCCGCCACGTGGTTACCAGAAAATTGAAAGGAAGATTACCGCTCTTCAGCGAGAGAAAAGACGTGAGGAACGCCTCAACAAAGTTGAGATCAAGGACAATACCGCTTTGCTTGATGACTTGCCATCGCTAGAAATCGGTGAGGCGGCTAAGAGTGCTACGATCAAGAAGGCGGAAACACAGGAGAAGACATCTTCGAAAGAAGGGAGCTCTGAAGATGAAGAGACTCTCGAAGACCTATTAAAAAAATTGCCGCGAAAACAGCTTGAGCCAAGGCTCTTTGTGATTGAATCGGCTTCGCGATTTGCCCAAGCCATCGCTCGGGATTCAAAGCGACTCGATCAGCATCTTATTGCTATCCAACAATTTGAAAAGGGTTTGCTCAGTGGGGAAGGAAGGACTGAGGGGGAGAAGTTGTATCTAGAGACCCTATCTGCGTATATCAAATCTCCGTTCGTTGACTATGAGCGAGAGTTCAGAAAAAGGGAGTTGAGAGAGCGATTAATGAGCGATCAAGAGCGACGGAACGAGATGATGCGTGAAGCGGTGGAAGAAACGGGTCAATTGCAGAAAGAGGCGCAAGCAACCTCAGAGGATCTTTTTTATGATCCAGATAACGACCTTATCTCTTTCGACTAGGTCTTTACCGAATATCATCGTCGTCGGGATCGAGGAAAACAAGCCCTGCGAAGAAATCTACAATTCCCTCTGGACATATTCCGATATAGCCTCCCAAAAAGATGTCGAGGCCAATTCCGAACTCAGCCTGACAGACTTCTCGATCTTCTGAAAACTGGTAGCTCTGTCCTACTCCGAACTCATTCTCTGTCTCGAGCAAGAAAGGTGATTGCCGACCAAATGCCCCTATTCGTAAAGAGCCCGGCTCAACCTTTCGGTATCCAACAGAGCCTTGGCGAGTAACTCTCATCACTCCTCCATAACTTGCCCCCGCACCGACATCAACACGGACGACGTCAACCAGATCAAGGATTCGATTAACCGGCCACAGAAGAATCTCAGCATAGAGCGGAAGGGGCTCTTTCTCTTCTTCGACTACTACGAGGTCTCCCCAGCCATCCTTCGGGCTCTGCGTGAGATTCGAATAGTCAGTTTCTGCCACATACGGTGAGTCAGCCAAGGCAGGTTCCGGGGATATCACCAGCGGAATAAGCATCAGAAAGACAATCTTACAGAGTGCGCGATATGGAATCATTCTACTTCATCTCCCCGGCTTTAAGACGTGTCCAGTAGTTTGCAAGGAGCCTTTTTACTCGTGGAGCGAGTATAAGACTACCAACGATATTCGGAAAGGCGAGGCTAAGAATCATAAGGTCTGAAAAGTCTATTACATCCCCAAGGGAGCTAATGGCTCCCAGGTAGGTAAAAAATACGAAGATAGTTCGAAAAATGGGTAAGGTTCTTAAGCCTACTCCTTCCCCAAGGTGATCCATGAGATATATCCATCCTCGTTCACCGTAGTAGCACCATGAGATCATTGTCGAATACGCAAATAGGGCAATACAGATTGTCAGGACAATAGGAAACCACGGAATGACCGACTGGAATGCTGCCGTCGTGAGGCTCACTCCGATATCAGCTGAGCCTGCACCAATACTCGGATCTGCATAAACTCCTGTCACCACGATGACCATCGAGGTCATAAAGCAGATTATGATGGTATCGATGAACGGCTCTAGCATCGCAACCAGTCCTTCTCTGACTGGTTCTTTTGTCTTGGCAGCCGCATGAGCTATCGCTGCACTTCCAAGCCCGGCTTCATTAGAAAATGCTGCTCTTCGAAATCCCATAATGAGGACACCGAGTAATCCACCGAAAAAAGCGTTGGGAGCAAAGGCTTCATTTAAGATCGTACCCAATGCTGACGGTATGTTATGGAGGTTCGTTACAAGAACGACAATTGCTGCAATCACGTATATACCGCACATCAGAGGTACGATCTTGGAGGTTGCAGCCCCAATGCGTTTTATTCCCCCGAGAACAACGATAGCAACAAGAACGGCGAGAATTATTCCTATTATATTTTCAGCTCCGGGAGTGAGTCCGAAGGTGTTCGTAATCGCTTCTGCTGTTTGGTTGGCCTGAAACATATTACCACCACCAAATGACCCTCCCATGATGAAGATGGCATATAAAATTGCTAACGTTTTCCCAAGAGGTTTTAACAAGGCTGAAACGTCTCGTAGACCAAGGTCGAGATAATACATCGGCCCCCCTGAGATGCTGCCATCAGGATTGACACGTCGGTACATCTGAGAGAGCGTACAACTTCCGAACTTAGCGCTCATTCCAAAGAGAGCAAGGAACATCATCCAGAAGACCGCACCGGGCCCCCCTTGTTGAATCGCAACTGCCACTCCAGCAATATTCCCGAGTCCTACCGTTGCAGAGAGTGCACTTGTGAGCGCTCGAAAATGAGAGACGTCACCAGTGTCATCTTCATGGTCAAATTTTCCTCTTACAACATCAATCGAGTGTTGAAATCCTCTTATGTTAATCCAGCCGTAAAAGAAGGTGAAAAATATCGCTCCAAAAGCGAGTATCGCTACAAGAAGCGGGAATCCAACCGTTCGTTTTTTTGGTTCACCCGTTTCTGGATCGATTACGGGATTACCCGAGATATCTACTTGGGTCACTGTGTGGGCGCCCCCCAAGATATCGAAGAACATTACCGATGCCATTGAGCTGTTTACTCTTGAGAGGAGAGAGGGCGGTGCTGGAGTCTCTGATTCTACGTGTTCAATCTGAATGGCATCTTCCACATCTGTTGGCACAGACTTTTCCGAATCGGCGTGGATCAGGCTAACGCACAGCAGCCCTGCCAGTATTGCTAATAGAGAAAAGCGTAATAATGTGGTGAAAGATTGATGCAGCATATCCATACCTTTTTCAGAGTATGGTCTACGATTTCCCGTTTCTCAGATTGGGTCAAGGCGAGAATCGAGTGAATTCTGTTCTCCTCGGCTATTTCCCGTATTTCAGCTGAGCAATTTTGTCATGACAGCGCTTCGGCAGTGTTGCCGCTAAGAAATCGGTGAGGAGGAGGGTTGCTTTGCTTCAAGATAGACCCACTTAAAGATAGAGCCACCTAAAGATAGACCACAGTGACTCCGCTATTTGTGCGACTGATTTCAAACCGTTTTGCCACATCGAGCGTCGAAAGCAGGGAGTGGACCCCAGTTTTTACCTTGCCTGAGCCATGTCCATGAATAATGTGCAGACGGGTCTCACCGCTGAGTACGCCCTGGTTGATAAATTCGAGTACGAGTTCTTTTGCCTTTTCAACGCTTTGCCCATGAAGGTCAATTTCTTTTACTTGAGCGGACGCCAGCTTCTTTACTCCTCTTTTCTGGCGGTGAGCACCACTTTGAACGGCAGTACTCGCTTTGAGTTCATCCTCTTTGCAAGTGATGCACAACTGGTTAATGGCAACTCGGTATCCTCCACCTCTTAGAGCCTTTTGTATCACGCCCTCTTTTTTGAGTTTGATCACCGTAACTGCATCGCCTTCTGAGAAGCTCATGACTCACCACAAGAAGGAATTGTAAAAATTGCATCGCCTATCTTAAGACTGTTATCTGACTGAGCATACTGCAAAAGGAGCTGTTGTGCTCTTCTGGTAAAACGCGCAGTAGGGAATCCAGGAGAGCGAAGTAAAAAAATCTCTTGATCCTCTTCTTGCTGAATACACAAGTCTTTAGGAGACATGGGAAGCGACTCATCGCTCGCGAAAATGACTGAAATACCTGCGTCTGTCTCGGTGATAGCAGTTACGAACCGCACGTATCCGTCGTGAGTAAATGTCGCCCGACCTTTTCCTATTCGAATAACAAAGCTATTGAGTTCTGCATCCCACCGTATCGAGCGATGAAATAGTGAAGCGAGTTTTTTATGAGAAAATTTTACTCCCTCGTGAAACCACTCGCCATTTTTGCTCAAAAAGAGCTCTTTCCCCATGTAAGAGGTGAAAAGCTGTTCAAGCTCGTGGTCAGAGGGGGGTCGCGACATCACTTACTCAACAATTCGAATAAGATGATACTTCTTTTTCCCGGATCGAAGCACAACTACATTTGGAAAAGGAAGAGGAAGGCTATTCAGAAGCGCTTGACTATCTTCAACTCGGACATTGTTTACATATCCACCGCCACCACTAATCAGTCGCTTCGCTTCTCCGCGAGACTGTGCAAGTGAGCTTCCCGTAAACGTTTCAATCACCGGTTGTTCTATGATGTCGGCTCTTCGCCTTTCACTCGAGGGGACCCCTTCAAAGATCTCTAGTAGGCGATCCTCAGATATGCCCTCAAGGGAGCCGCCAAAGAGGACTTCTCGACTTTTCTTCGCTGCATCGAGCTCGTCTTTCCCATGAATCAGCTCGACCAGTTGGTCTGCCAGAGTGTTCTGAGCGAGTCTCTTTTCTGGTGCTGCAAGATGTGCTTTCTCGACTTCTTGTATCTCTTCCAAGGTTAAGAAGGTGAATATCTTTAGGTAGCGAATAGCATCGACATCATCTACATTCAAAAAATATTGGTGCAGCTTATATGGCGACGTAAGTGCCTTGTCGAGCCACAGGGCCCCATCTTCACTTTTGCCAAACTTTTTTCCTGCGCTATCGGTGACGAGAGGAAAAGAAAACGCCACAGCCTCTCCGCTTCCTTTTTTACGTATCAGTTCAAGTCCAGCAGTAATATTGCCCCACTGGTCAGAGCCTCCGATTTGAAGAACAACGTCTGACGTTCGGAGGAGGTGGTCAAAATCCATTGCTTGGAGCAACATATAGGAGAACTCAGTGAATGAGATTCCATGCCCCTCCAGTCGAGTTTTGACTACCTCTTTGGCAATCATGTAGTTCACGGTAAGATGCTTTCCAGTATCCCGAAGAAAATCAAGGACAGGTACGGACTGAGTCCAATCAAGATTGTTTACGAACTCCGGTGCCACTGAAAGATCGCGAAAGAGTTTCTCAACCTGTTTTCGCTGCCGTTCGATATTGGCAGTAATAGTCTCTGCCTCCAGCAGCGTTCTCTCTTTATCTTTCCCTGACGGATCTCCAATAGAGCCAGTTGCTCCTCCGAACAGGATAACAGGCTGTAGGCCACCACGAGCGAGATGAATTGCGACTACAAGGGGAACCAGATTTCCGAGTTGAAGGCTGGGAGCGGTAGGGTCAAATCCGACGTAGAAGCGGGAGCCTGAAGGAAGGGAAGCAAGGCGCTCTTCATCCGAGATGTCCTGAAAGAGCCCTCTACCAGTAAGCTCCTGAAACCATTTAGGTTTATCCATAATTTCTACTCCCTTCCTGGCAATCCCACCAGTGCTCTTTCTCTGGATTATGAACACACCAGACTTTGACCTCAACCCTTCTATTCACCAATATTCGCTATCTCAATTCCCTGGTGGTGTCTCAGGTCTTGAGGAAAGGTTGCTGGTGGGGTTGAATATTCCCAGCAGAAACTCTAAACTCTTGCAATCTTTGATACAACCTGAATGTAGACGGTAGAGAATATGGCAAAAGTAGCCAAAGAGGCATTATATCTTGTTTCAAGTGAGGGGACTGGATTCTTCTATACGCTAAGAGTGAATAAGAAGAAAAGGCGAGGCGATCAAAAGCTTTCATTAAAAAAGTACGACCCTATTGCCCAAAAGCACGTTCTTTTTGAAGAAAAGCTGGTGTTCCGTGAACGGCTTGGGCTTTGTCCTAAAAATGATACAAAGTTCAAGTGGGAGCAGGCTTATTTGGACACAGTTAAGAAATATACAAAGCTGTACCTACAAAACACTCAGGGCAACGCTAAATCTGCTGCATCAGTGCTTGTCTTTCTTTGGAAGCTGATCCGGAAGCTAAAGCTGAAAGGATCAATGATAATTTTTCAAGAGACGTTTCCGGGTATCTTTGAAGAAATACTCACGTATAAGAACCCTTATCCAACTATAGCCCAGAAAGATACATGTAAGAAGTTGAACGAATTCTTTCATTTGAGAAAAAGGGAATCATGTTTCGTGTTTTTCTCGAGTAAAGATGCCGATGAAGCATCCACTGAAACAGAGCAACAAGAAGGACAGTCTGATGAGACAGCGCAAGATACAGTTGAGCAAGAAGAACCATCCACTGAGACGGAG
>RFPC01000075.1 GCA_009926305.1 bacterium | reverse complement strand
GCTAAAGGTGTTGTTGGTGTGCACAAATCCACGCACCTCTTCGGCTGATCGTTGCTCAATCGGGATCTCTTTGCCACTCGGGCAGTCGCTGTCAATCGTCGTATGCGGAGCTGCAATATAAAAGGGAACTTTGTGGTAGTGAGCAAGTACGGCTAATGAGTAGGTGCCAATTTTATTGGCAAAATCACCATTTGCTGCAATCCGATCTGCTCCGACAATGACGCAATCAACTCGCCCCTCTGCCATCAAAGAACCTGCCATACTATCGCAGATAAGTGCATGAGAGACTCCCGACTGGTTGAGCTCCCATGCCGTAAGACGAGCACCTTGAAGGAGAGGACGAGTCTCATCTACCCAGACATGTAGCGTGTCATTCAACCTTGCTGCTGTTGTAATAATACCAAGAGCTGTACCACATCCAGCAGTTGCAAGACCTCCGGTGTTACAGTGTGTCAGAATAGACTTTGCATTCTCTAATAGAGCGGCTCCGTTTTGAGCAATCCGATCACAAAGAGCCACATCCTCTTCAAAAACTCGCCGAGCTTCAGCGACAGTGTCTTCACGCCACGTAGCTAATCCACTCTTCGTAATCTCCCGCAAAAGATCCATTGCGTGCATCAGATTGACAGCTGTAGGACGTGCAGCTCGGAGTAACTCGATAGCCTCAATAATTCCTTCACGCTCCATACCCCTTATAGCAAGACTACCAACAAAGAGAGAAGCAGCAACTGCAATAGCCGGTGCACCCCTTACTTTTAGTAATTGAATTGCAGATATCATCTGCTCAAGTTCATTACACTCGATCCACTCTTCTACTTCAGGCAGTTTCTGCTGATCTAAAATCAACAATCTTCCATCAGAGAAGCGAATAGACATTCCTATAAGATCCTGCATGAACTCCTCCTTTACTACTCGATTTGAAATACCGTATCAATGAGAGTCTGTCGATTAAACCTCTGATCTTTCGTCGGAAAATCAATCATATAGTGAAGCCCGCGACTCTCTTTTCGTAAAAGTGCCGAACGAATTATTAGGTCAGCCACAATACTCAGGTTTCTAAGCTCCAGAAGATCGGCCGTCACGAAAAAATCCCAATAGTACTTGTCTATCTCAGTTCGTATCAGCTGATTACGCCGCAGAGCTCTCTCCAAGCGCTTCGTTGACCGAACAATCCCAACGTAGTTCCACATAATTCTTCGGATCTCTTCCCAGTTTTGGAGAATAACAACCTGCTCATCACTGTCTGTTGCTCTCCCAGTATCCCATACTGGACCAGGCTGAGGTGCTAATGCTTCTCGAATACCCTGCAAACTGTGCTGTGCCGCTCGGGTACCAAGCACAAGCCCCTCAAGTAAAGAATTCGATGCAAGTCGGTTGGCACCATGTAGACCCGTGCATGCGACCTCTCCTGCAGCATAGAGATTCTGAATATTTGTTACTCCATCTTCATTCGTAATAACCCCACCACAACAGTAATGCGCCGCTGGCACCACTGGTACTGGTTCTGTTGAGATATCAAAACCGAATTCAAGACATCGAGAATAAATCATCGGGAATTTTTCTTGAACAAACTCTCTTCCTCGATGCGCAATATCAAGGAGCACATACTCCTCTCCGTATCGCTTCATCTCAGCATCAATCGCGCGAGCTACGATATCTCGAGGCGCCAGTTCGCCGCGTTCATCATACTTACTCAGAAAGCGTTCTCCATTAACACGTAAAATATGCGCCCCCTCTCCTCGCATCGCTTCTGTAATGAGAAAGTTCTTTGCCTCGGGGTGATACAGACAGGTGGGATGGAACTGCATGAACTCCATATTTGCTACCGGAACTCCAGCCCGATAGCACATGGCGATCCCATCACCGGTGGCTACATCTGGATTCGAAGTATAGAGGTATACCTTTCCAACTCCGCCAGTCGCTATCAAGATCCGCTTTGCCATATACGCTTGAACTGTCTGATTCTGTTCAAGAACATAAATACCGAGCGCTCGATTTGGCTGAGCGGTATCCATATGCAACTTATGAGAGGTAATAATATCAATGGCAAAATGCTGCTGAAGAAGTTCAATATTTGGATGATTCTCCGCCGCCGCTAGAAGCGCTCGCTGAATCTCATATCCTGTAGCATCGGCCGCATGCAGGATACGTCGCTGCGAGTGCCCTCCCTCTTGATGAAGATGATATCCATCGGCAGTCCGATCAAAAAGAGCGCCCCTTTCTATCAACTTCTCAACACACTCTGGTCCCTGCTGAATGATAAGGCTGACCATTGCTTCATCAGAGAGTCCAGCACCAGCATGGATCGTATCTCGGATATGACTTTCAAATGAATCGCCCTCCGAAGACACACTCGCAATTCCTCCTTGCGCCCAAGACGTGGAGGAATCAGAACGATGGCTCTTAAAGAGGATTGCTACCGTACCGGAATCTGCCACCTCCAGCGCATAGGTGAGCCCTGCTATTCCACCACCAACCACCAAAAAGTCATACTGCCTGTCCGTCATTTACTCTCCGAACGCTGCGCACTGCGCCCTATCACGCATGATATGATCCATAACAACAAGTGCGGACATTGCTTCAACGATAGGAACAGCCCTAGGAACAACGCATGGATCATGCCTCCCAGCTGCAGATAGGGTAATCGCTTCTCCATCAACATTCACGGTCTCTTGCTCATGTTGAATTGTTGACACAGGCTTAAAAGCCACTCGAAAGAAAATGGTCTCACCAGTACTAATGCCACCTGTAATTCCGCCGGCATTATTTGTAGAAGTACGAATCTCTCCATCCTCCGAACGGTAGAAGGGATCGTTATGCTGACTGCCTCGCATTCTTACACCACTAAAACCAGATCCAACCTCGAATCCTTTCACTGCGTTAATACTGACCATCGCTTTTGCAAGATCCGCATTCAATTTATCAAAAACTGGCTCTCCAAGACCTGCCGGCACCCCTCGGATTACCCCGGCAACTACCCCCCCGATGGAATCGCCCGCATCGCGAACCTCCTCAATCAGTTGAATCATCGCTTGCGCTTGTTCGGGATCAGGACACCGTACGATACTTGCTTCTATCTGTTCGAGCGTTATATCCGCATGCTGCACTGATGTGCTGATCTCTCCTACTTGCTCAACGTATGCCAGCATTTCAATACCGTACTGCTCTCGTAAATACTTTTTGGCAATAGCACCTGCGGCCACCCGAGCAAGAGTCTCTCGAGCAGAAGCACGACCGCTGCCGCGCCAGTCTCGTAATCCATACTTCGTATTGTATGTATAGTCCGCATGGGATGGTCGCAGCACACCAAGCAAGTCATGATAATCTTCTGGACGCATATCCTTATTATGTGCAGATAACATTATTGGCGTTCCAGTGGTTCGTCCATTGAACACCCCTGACTGAATTGAGATCGTATCTGTTTCTTTACGCGGTGTAGTAATAGCACTTTGCCCCGGTCGACGACGATCTAATTCAGGTTGAATATCTTCCTCTGAAAGTTCAAGCCCTGGGGGACAACCATCAACGATGACTCCGACGGAGCCACCGTGAGATTCACCAAAAGTTGTAATTCGAAATGCTACTCCAAAACTATTGCCACCCATACTCGAGCTCTTTCCTATTTTTTCTTCTTAATAATCTCTTCAATTATTGTAAAATCTTCAAGGGTCAGTTGCCCTGCAGCAGTCTGCGGTAGATCTTTTTCCGTAGCAGATGGAAGGAAATTATAGGCACAACCGAAAGAGCCGGCAAAAGCCCTCGTAATCAATCCCTCTGCTCCCATACCAAGTACAATGGCTTTTTGTCCGAAGTCCCGCAAACAAACAAGAAAATCGAGCAGTCGCACTGCATCTTTTGCTGAGTGACAGTAACAAGCAAACTTTACGATATCTGGAGAAAATGCCTCCATCCGCCCTAAGACCTTCTTCAGCTCATCATGGGTTGGCGTTCTCTCATAGTGATGATACGAACAGAGAAGAGAAGAATCTCTCTTCTCTTCTCTATAGAAGGTTAACTCCTCCTCCTGCACGTTTATATCAAAGTCCCAGAGAATATTTGAATTCTGGAGTGTTCCTATCCACTTTTTTCGAGCCTCTATTGGGAGAACTGATGGTGCCAAATTCTCTCGCCGAAAGAGCAAAATATAATCTTTGTCTGCTGTATCAACGACACCCTGCACCTGTGAGATCTCCTCTGGAGGCAAGTAGTCAAGCCATAACTCGAATGCATCATAGCGATCTCGATTCCTACGAATAACATGACGAGTAATCTCAAGACTACTTCCCTGTATCGGCAAACATTTCTTCATTGAATCATCTTGCCTCACAAAAAGCGCTGTTCTCTGCCTTTCCGCTTAGTAATGCTGCTGGCACCTCTCTACCGTGATGATACTGAAACTGAGCAGCCGCCTGTGCCAAAAACATTTCTCTTCCTGTTATACAGATTGCCCCTGCTTTCTGCGCACTTAATAAAAATGGGGTCCATTCAGGAACGTATACAGCATCAAGGACTACCATTTCGGATCGAAAGGCAGATGAGTCAAATAGCGACCTCCCTTGAGCAAACAACTCTGCAGATGTCGTCTGAATGATCGTATCGAACTCACCTAAACTCTCGATATCCGAGAGAGCAGCCGCTGAAACTTGAAACTCGGCAGCCAGGGAGGTTGCACGATTCAGTGTTCGATTGATTATCGTAACATCCTCCGCTCTATCTTTGACTGCAAATAGGGCTGCTCGCGCCGTTCCTCCAGCGCCTACTATTGCTACTCGTTTCCCATGCAGCGCTCCTCGTTTGAGCAAAGGCTCCTGAATACCTATCCAGTCGGTATTGTGCCCACACAACTTTCCTTCTGCTTTAACGACGGTATTTACGGCTCCAATGATGCCAGCACTCTCTGAGATCTCATCAAGATAAGGCATTACTCTCTCTTTCAGAGGAACGGTAATCGCTAAGCCCTGAAGAGCCTTGTTCGAGCGAAATGATTCAAAGAAAGATTGGATATCTCTTACACGAAACGAAACAAATTGATGATTTTTCATCTCCATATCGCGAAAAAGGGCACCATGAAGCCGTGGAGAACGGGAGTGTCCTACCGGGTCTCCGATCACCATCCAGATTCTCATCTGTTCTTCTCTCTGCCCAACAGAGGGTACATCAAAAAGCAGCTGATTCATGAGCCGCCCGACCTCTTCTGGGGACAACTCATCGGTTGGTATCACGAGATCGGCAGCATGTTGGTATTGCGAGAGACGCTTACTGTAAAGGCTATGAGCGTCATCTCTTGAACGAAAAAGCGGCCGACTTGTATCTCCCTGAAGACGCATTTCAATCGTTTCAAAGGAGGTATCGAGATACACCATACATATATTCCCTGCTCCATATAGAGTTGTTTCATCGAACAGGCGTCTATTATGTGACGATTCAAGAATTCCTCCACCGCAGGAGATAATGACGTCTTCTTGCTGAAGAGCCTTGCTCAAGGCTGCTGTCTCTAACTCACGGAAGGAAGCCTCTCCGTGACGGTCGAATATTTCAGAAATGGACTTACAATCTGTTTCAGCAAGAACCAATGCATCAGTTTCAATAAGAGAGTAATCCGTCATCTTGCGAAGCACAGAGGCTGCTGTGGTCTTTCCACTTCCCATAAATCCTAAAAGGACAATTTTCATAGCTCATCCAGCCCAATCGCAAAAAGTCTTGTCCAAAAGTCTGGGAATGACTTTGCTACGACACTCGGATTCTCGATTTGGAGCCCTGGAAGAATCGCCCCAAGAACTGAAAATGACATAGCCATACGATGATCATCATAGGTCCTGATAGCGGCTTTTCTTAGTGCGCTCGGCGAAATGCCATGAATCACCAACGTATCATCGGTTGACTCGCTTCTGACTCCGACTCGACGAAGCTCTTGCTCTAACGCAGCAATTCGATCAGTTTCTTTCACTCGTAATGTCTTCAAGCCTTTTAAGATTGAGACGCCATCCGCTACTGCGGTAAGGACTGCGAGCGTTTGGGCCGAGTCTGGCAAATTAACCATATCAGCTTCTAGCGGACGTAATCTTCCAGCAGGCCCTTTTACAATGAAAGAAGAGTTGGTTAAATCTCTTTCAACCGAACATCCCATCCACTCAAGATTTTTCAGAAATTCAAGATCTCCTTGTCGAGAATCCTCCGGAAACGGACCGACGCTAATCGATCCCCCCGAAATAGCTGCTAGGGCCCAAAAATACGACGCACCCGATGCATCTCCTTCCACAAGATATTCTGAACAATTCAATCTTCCAGGGGACACCATAATCCGGTCAGCGTCTCCGAATGCGACATCTCCATTAAAAGCCCTAATGGTCTGAATCGTCATACTCAAATACGACCGTGAGACAAGCTCTCCTTGGGGCATAATCGTAATGCCGTTCTCAAAAGTAGCTCCCGTTAGTAGTAAGGCCGTTAAGAACTGACTACTAAGACTCCCATCAACTTGAACCTCTCCACCTTTTAATGTTTTTCCACGAATACGAAGCGGTGGGCACCCCTCCGTTCCGAGATAGTCAATATCTGCTCCAAGAGTTCTTAGTGCCTCAACAAGTGGCCCAATGGGACGCTCATGCATTCGTTCACTTCCGCAAAGAATTATCTCTGCTCCTTCACATGAAGCTGCAAATGCTGTCATAAACCTCATTACGGTACCCCCAGCACCGACATCCAGGGTTACATCCACTGGAACTTGAGAACGATTTCGAGAGATTTCTAGGGCCCCCTGCTCACGCCACCGACTCGTCACACCAAATTGTTTTAACAATTCTAATAGTGTCAGCGAGTCCTCGCTTCTCGAGGGATTTTTTAAAAGAACAGGGGTCTCAGAAAGCGCACCAAGAATAAGTGCTCTATTCATGAAACTCTTTGAACCAGAGAGATTCAACGAGTGTTGAAACGGCTCTTTTGGTGGAAATAACGTAAGGATGTTGTCTCTCATACTTATCTTTACTTAGAACTGAAAACAGTACTGTTATATCAGGATTCGTATTTGAAAGGTATAATCACAACATGAGTATCACGGTTGCTGATCCACAGGATTTGAGTGCCATTTCCCAATATCTGAAGAGAGCTCAGGGAGATATCAACCTGAAGTTGCTCAGAAAGTTAGCTTTTTGTCTCGCCCAGGGAAGGTGCCATGTTATTAGAAAGCATCGCCAGCTTGTTGGAGTCATCATACTGGACCATGACTTTATGGGCGCGGACCGCATCGTAACCATGTGTGGAGACTCAGACTCCATAAGGCAACGCCTGCTACAAGCTGGCAGGCAGCATACCAAGTCAGAAGATGTTTTTTTAATCCTGCACAAAGACGACTCCTTAATTATCGAAGCAATCACTGCAGGATACCAGCACTGCGGCTCTTTTTCGACACATTATCGGGGGTCAGAAGACAAACTGCCGTTGATTGTTCGAAGCGTTCTTCATGAGTCTAAAGACAAACCCGATATTTTCTTCGAAGTATACTCTGCCCCCAAAATCTCTTGTTCTTAGACAGAACTACCAAACATCAGTGGGAGACAGCTCATTGTTTATGCCTGTGATGGAAGAAGGCGATTGTATGCGGCGCGAACTCTATCCCCATCAGCTTTTTGATTTGGACGACAGTTCCCCACTGCTGTGATCAGACTCCAGAGAACCTCTCCGTCTTCATTCTTCTTATCTTGCTTCAGAAGCTCCTCAACTGCTTCAGCCGAATATGTTTGCGGCAATACAATAGGTAATCCGACTGACTGTAGTGCTTCACTTACACGTTCACTTACTCCTTGATCGATCAAATTAAGCTCCTCTGCCAAATATATCTCACCCAACATTCCGAGGGAAATCGCTTCTCCATGAAGAAGTGGAGCGTCTCCTCGATGAGAAACCGCCTCAAAAGCATGTCCAAAGGTATGTCCAAAGTTTAATATTTTACGAAGGCAGCCCTCCGTTTCGTCATGAACAACAATATCACGCTTAATTTCACAAGATTTCGCAATAATCTCTTCAAGTATATCTGCGCGACGCTCACTATGAGAGAAATAGCGAACAGAGCGCAAAAAATAGTCTGCATCTTGAATCAGTCCGTGTTTTACGATCTCTGATATCCCCGAGCGAAATTCTCGTTCTGGAAGCGTCTCTAAAAAACCGGTATCAATAAATACCTTCTTGGGCTGAGCAAACGTCCCGACAATATTTTTTGTGCCAAGGAGGTTTACTCCCGTCTTTCCTCCGACACTCGCATCTACCTGAGCTAAAAGAGTCGTAGGAACATTCCAGAAATCAACTCCGCGCATGAACGTGCTTGCGACAAATCCACCGAGGTCGGTAAGCATTCCTCCGCCAATATTGATAATCAAGGAATGACGATCGGCACCCCGGTTAAGCAGAAACTCCCAGGCCCGAGTAGCAGAGGATACCGTCTTGGCCATCTCACCCGATGGAAAGATAAACCGGGGCATAGTAGCCAGCGGCCCTGATAGCCCCTCTATCCAGAGTTGCTCCACGATAGTTTCAGTAAATACGAAGACCTTTTTATACTGGCTTCCATCGACAAGGGATTCAAGGCGAGCCAGCCCCTCTGACCCTATCTCGATGAGGTATTCTGCTCTGCCAGGTATCTGAACTGGTACGGTTCGCATTACTTCCTACTCCTTTCTCCCTACTCCTTATTCACTGTTCATCTCCGTTCGCACCGTTATCGCTTAACTGGTCAAAAATGAACAGGAAAAGAGAGCAGGTTTCCCGAAATTTCATCCACTGGTTCCGCTTGCTGGCCCTTTTCGGCCACTATCCAGCCCGAAGCTCCATTCGCGTCCCGCCCCCCCCCCGCTCATAGTGACCACTCCGGTATACAACTAGCGCGCCTCTCATATTTGCCAATCATTGAATTCTCGCCCTTTGAGGGAGTACAATAGCGACTTGGCTGCAGGTCCTCCACTGAAACGGAATACGCGGTTGATACCCAAAGCCACAAACAACTCAGTGAAGTTGCCTTAGACTTCACAATTCCGTAGGACATGTGGCGATATGAGAATTGGAATTATTCCCTCCGTGAAAACCAGTCATACTATCCGCCGCCTTACTGATGTTGGAAAGGCGCGTGGGCATGAGGTACGCATTATTCATCCAGGGACCGTCTCTATTTTCCTTCGCAGTGAGAGCTCTGACCTCTTCGTTAAAAACGCTCGCCCAAGACAGATCGATGCTGTTATACCCAGACTTGAGTCTGGGGCTAGCCAGCTGATGCTGGCAGTAGTTCGGCAATTTGAACAGCTCGGAACATTCTCCATCAATACATCATCCGCAATAGCAGTAGCCCATGATAAACTCCGAACGGGGCAAGTGCTTGCAAGAAATAATCTTCCAATACCCGATTCTTCATGGGTACTCCACCAGTCTGAGGTACCGAAAGCGATTGAAAAGCTTGGTGGTGCACCGATAGTTATCAAAACACTCAGTGGCAGCCAGGGGAAAGGTGTGCTCTTGGCAGAATCTGATAAAGTCGCAAAAGCGATGATTGAAGCGCTGCAAATAGCAGGGCACGCGGTCATTTTACAAAAGTTTATCAAAGAGAGCGCAGGACAAGACATACGAGCTTTTGTAGTGGGAGATCAAGTAGTCGCTTCTATGCGAAGAATCTCCGCAGGAGATGACTTTCGAAGCAATCTTCATAAGGGAGGAACGGCTGAACCAGTTGAACTTGATGAGCATACTAAAAATGTTGCTGTACGCGCGGCTCATGCCGTGGGGCTTCGAATTGCAGGAGTGGATCTTATTGAAAGTACAGAAGGTCCACTCGTTATTGAGGTAAATTCGTCGCCAGGACTTCAAGGAATCGAAGAAGCGACCAAGATTGATGTAGCAAGTGCCATCTATACCTATCTTGAAGAGGAAGTGAACTTTCCAGACTTTGACTTTAAAGAACAGATGTCTCTGGGACGAGGCTATGCGGTTTTACAGATTGCCATTCATGAGTCATCACCCTATCGAGATAAAAGTCTCGCTGAAATAGACTTTAAAGATAAAGGAATTCAACTACTCCGCATTGCGAGAGCAAGACTCACCATTCCGTTTCCTCATAATGAGGAAATTCTCCGATTAGGAGATATCGTGCTCTTATTTGGTAAGCGTCTTGACCTTATGATGCTGCGACAAGAAGCGATTCTCGAATAGCAGTCGCTCGACCCCAACTCATGACTATTTAAGACCTTGGAATGCAGCAAAGGAGAGTAAGTAGGTCAAGAGATTCGAGCGATTCTTCATCCAACCCGGCAGATATTTGGGCCCATGTAACTCACCCGAATCAAGTAGGGGCACAAGCTCTGCGATATGTTGCAATGCAATGCGCCCACTGAACAGCAGTTCAATCGAAGAATAGCTTTCGGTCTCAAGCGCATCGAGAAGAAATGTTCGCACCTCAAGTAACCCCCGAATATAGACAAGGTCTTTCGTAAACACGACCCCCTCGCGTCCATTTCCACCTCGAAAGATACGTTGGGTTGAAAAATAGCTCTCTTCTTGAGACTGACTTTGCGAACGAAAATAGTTATAGACTTCAATAAAGTCCGCTCCTTTTAATGCCATATCGATAGCAATCACTCGTGCGCTCAATCGAGCCATACGTCCAATATCTATCGAATTCGTCACGAACTCAGAAAAGACCGCCAACCCCTCTTGCGTCAAGGTTGTATAGGGACTTGAAACTCCGAATGTTTGATACGGCTGAGCTCTTCCATTGAGTAAAGTAAGTGTGTGAACCAATAACTCATGGTTCAACAGCTGTAGAATATCATGAGATGCAAAACAAGTAGATTCGCGAATCCGCACCCCAAGTGCATTCGCGACTGCTTTAGAAGATATCTCATCGGTGAGGGAGACTGACAAATCCTCGTTTGGAAAGACTCCCTTCATCTCTTTTCTCATCTCATCAGCCACGACCGAAGCAAGAATACAAACGGTTTCTCGAGGAACAAGATTTTCCTCCCGAAAATTCTTA
>RFPC01000074.1 GCA_009926305.1 bacterium | reverse complement strand
AAATGGCAATAGCAATGGCTCAAAATGGAGGTTTGGGTGTTATTCATAAAAATTTTGATATCCTTACTCAAGCATCGGAAGTTGCGAGAGTAAAGAGATTTGAAGCAGGTATTGTTTATGATCCTATCACGATGTCTCCTGAGAATACTATTGAAGATGTTTTTGCTATTATGGATGAGAAAAAAATATCTGGTTTTCCCGTCATAGATAAAACTAAAAAATTACTAGGCATTATCACCAATCGTGATGTTCGATTTGTGACCAATAAAAAATCAATGGTTAAAGACTATATGACCAAAAAAGTAATCACTATTCAAAAAAACCAATCAACTAATCATGCAAAAAAACTTCTTCATGAAAATCGTATTGAAAAATTGGTTGTTGTCGATAATCAAAAAAAATGTATTGGACTAATCACTGTTAAAGATATTCAAAGAAGTGAGAGATATCCATCGTCAGTAAGAGATAAAAATGGTCGTTTGCTTGTTGGTGCGGCTGTTGGGACTAAATTAGATGATTTAGATAGAGCCATTACCGAAAGCGAAGCGCAGGGTTTCGTTACAGTATTAACGAAAATTAATACCGACGAGATAGTAGGAGCAACTATCGTTGGAGCGAATGCAGGTGAATATTTGTCGGAATTCACGTTGGCCATGAAATACAAAATTGGCCTTAATAAGATTTTGGGGACAGTCCATCCCTATCCGACCTTTTCGGAAGCGAATAAGTATACCGCAGGAATATGGAAAAAAGCAGAAAAGCCGGAAAAGCTCCTCGGATGGGTTCAGCGGTTTCATGCATGGCGTAGAGGATAAGAACTCATGAAAAAGCAATTCTTGAAACAACTACAAGAAGAACAGATCTCTACATCAAGAGAGAAGATTACCACTGTTCAGGTTAATAACGGTCGTCTCTGTAACCTCGCCTGTCTTCATTGCCATGTTGAAGCTGGACCGAAGCGAACTGAACTGATGGACAGGAGAGTAAGTAATAGAATCTTCGAGTTAATCGATGCTTCTACGGGCATAGAAACGCTGGATATCACGGGTGGTGCACCGGAAATGAATCCTCACTTTCGGTGGATGGTTTCTGAAGCAGCCAAGCGTGGTCTTCACACCATTGATAGATGTAATCTGACCATCTTCTTTGAAGAAGGTTATGAAGATCTCCCTGAGTTCTTAGCCCAGCACAAGGTGCACATAATCGCCTCACTCCCCTGTTACACATCAGACAACGTGGATAAGCAGCGTGGACGCGGAACATTCGACCGCAGCATTGAGGGGTTAATAAAACTTAACGAGCTGGGCTATGGGAAACCTAACACTTCTCTTCAGCTTGATCTGGTTTACAATCCACTGGGAGCGAGCCTGCCGGGAGCTCAGGCAGAACTTGAGTGTGCCTACAAAAAACAACTCTTTGAAGACTTTGAAATTGAGTTTAATAACCTCTTCACGATCACCAATATGCCGATCAAACGTTTCGCAAGGCAGCTCGAAAACTGGGGACAACTTGAAGAGTACATGACTTTACTCGAAAGTAGTTTCAACCCTCATGCGGCAAAAAACATTATGTGCAGAGAACTTGTTTCGATTGACTATCTCGGCAATCTCTATGATTGCGACTTCAATCAAATGTTAGAACTCCCTCCTACCCAAGGAGAGAGAACTATTTGGTCGATTGAAAGCTTCAATGAGCTTGCAAAAGAGGAAATTGCCTTTGATAGACACTGCTATGGTTGCACTGCCGGCGCTGGGAGCTCCTGTGGCGGGAGTCTCGTATAGGATTCGGCATAGCTCTTGAAAACTTTTATTGTTGGACATCATTCAACGCCCAATCGTATTCTGAATAAACTACGCGATAGTTTAATGCCGCAGCTCCTGGCGACTTGAGCGAGTTGTCACCCATATACCTCAACGCGAACTCCTGTAAGGAGTCACTAAACAACAAAAAATCATCCTCATACCAAGAGAAGATTTTAGAGAGAAATAGCTTTTTTCCCTCGTGATCAATCCTATTATGAGCTTTATCTTGTAGAAATTGCCTGGTGGCAAAATCTAGCTGTTCATCTAATTTTTCGGCAACATAAACCTCTTTCTGCAGTGAAGGACATCCTCGAGAGGCACATACCAGCGCAAAGTGAATTCTCGGCTCAAGAAACATCTCTCTAATAAGGCCATGTTCGATAAAATCGAGATCTCTCACGTCGCCAAATAAAGTGAAAAACTTCTGCTTCCAAGGTCCCACAAAAAATGTGCCGATATCCTTTATTGAGCGAACAGGGTAATGCTTAATAACCAACTCAATAGTCATGAAGTTATATGCGTTAATCAAAAAAGCCAGTTGTTGATTATTGCTCCATGAATCGAACTGCGCCCTGGATACTCTTTCAAGATTTGCTCTGATTTCTTCACGGTCTTTTCGCAGCTCCTTCGCTCTCTTATAGTGAACGCCAGCTCCCAACGGTGATACGGGAACAACAACAGTGTTCACTAGCATTTGATAACGAGAGAAGGTGTGATCAAAATCATCCTGCCCTGGTTGGAAGTCACTAATGGCAGTATCCTCTTTGTTAGCGCCATCAACTCTTATCCAGAAGATCGTTAGAGCGGTTAATGAAACGAGCCCAATGACTAGCAGTAAGACTGAGAATCTCATGCCGCCCAAAAAACTTCTCATTTTCATACCTTCTCTCGAATTTAGCCCAACCAAAACTTTTGTGGCAAAAAAGACAAGCGCGCGCTCGACAAATTAATCAGAACGCTTTTTTCATTAGGCGACCGGCCGAATTGCGCTATCTTAAGGATACTGATTCTCAGTGTTTCTGAAAGCCTGAATCTTCAATCATAACAAAGGAGTAAAAAGAATTTCTTATAGTGACCAAAGCCCTCGAAAAAGTGAGAGTATAGGCATGGCTGATACGCTGATAAATTCTGCTTGAAAAATGATTGCACTTCGCCCGATATTACTTAGCACATTAGGCGTTACCTTTGGGATAGCGCTCTCAAATCTCGTGATAGCTTCTGCTGCTCTCTTGCCAGAAGAGCTGCTCTTAAGACACTATTTGATGTGTATGTTCCTAATGTGGGGCTGTCTGGGGACAACTTCATTCGTATTACCGAAATCAGTTCCTGCTCAACATGCATATAAAATCTTTATTCTTATAACTGCCATAATCTTTCGCTGCATCTGCCTCACAGCTGCTCCAATTTTTGAGGACGACTTCTGGCGCTATCTTTTTGATGGTTGGCTTTTTAGTCACTTTGGGACTCCCTATGGATTTCCCCCTGTTGAGTTCTTAAATGATCCAACCATTCCTCATATCTTCCAAGAGATCGTCTCAAAAATTAATTATCCCGAGTTCTCGACGATCTATGGTCCTACTTTAGAATATATTTTCTTGTTTGCATTTTACCTCGACCCGGGAAATCTTCTTGCGATTAAAGCCTTTATTCTCGTGGCTGATATCGCTATTTTTATCTGTCTCTGGAATCGTGCAACTCTAAGGGGGCTCCTGCTCTATGCGTGGTGCCCACTCCTTCTGCAAGAATGCTACTTCTCAGGGCATCCCGATCTCCTCGGAGCAGCTCCACTCTTTCTTGCTGCCACTTATATCCATGAAAAGAAATATACGGTTTTGACCGGAATCCTGTCTGGAGTAGCCTTCGCATCAAAAGTCACCGCTTTCCCGATACTCTGCATAGGGCTTATGTCAGCCCGCTTCAAGAGTATAATTGTTGGTCTCATTACTGCCGCATTGCTCTATATCCCGTTTTACCGTCACGAAGGCGAAGCAGAATTTGCGATAGTAGGATCATTCCTTTCGCAATGGGAGTTCAATCCCAGTATTTATAAGGTAATAAGATACTTAACGACCCCGATTACAGAAGAATCCACCCTGGCTCGCCTCATATGCGCTGCAATATTTAGCGGTTTCCTTCTTTTCTGGATTGTTCAGAATTATAAACGTTCCCCACAGATGCCTATTCGAGGAGATATAATTATCGGAACGCTACTGCTCTTTTCCCCAGTCGTGAATCCTTGGTACCTTCTTTGGATTTTGCCGTTCGTTGCACTTCATACCACTCGATGGGGCATAGCCGCTCTTATCGTTGCGCCGATGAGCTATCTTCACGGACTCTACTGGAAAGTGGAAGGACTACGACCCTTCGAGATACCATTAGAAATTACTTTGATTGAGTACGGAATTATATTCTTTGCAATAATATGGGAAAGAAATAGAAGAGCGCCTGGATTATAAGGACTTTCTCTTTTGTGAACCAAAGGCCGGATTACTATTTGATTGCACTTTAAAAATTGACTTCACACACTCTTTTATAATCATGGCAAACATAGCGGAGGCAGCTCTCACTGTTCCACCTACCGTACCTGAAATTTTTGATTCGCCAGTTAGTCGTTTTTCATGAACAACTGGTACTTCATAAGAAATGAGGCCGCACTGAACCGCTCGAATCTGCATTTCAACCGTCCAGCCACATCCCGTATTCTTCATTCCAAGTTTTCTAAAAGAATCAGCTACAATAGCCCGATATGGACCCAAGTCCGAGAGTGGTGAACTAAAAAGCACTTTTATGAGTGAGGTAATGAGCCATGTTCCAAATCTCGCATGAATTGGATGAGAGTCCGTATCTGAGGGGAAAATCCTCTTTCCCACTACCATCTCAGCACCCTGCTCAAATATAGGGTCCACCAGCTGAGGCCATAAGAGTGGATTATCGCTGCCATCTGCATCGAGAAAAAGAAAAATATCGACCTCTCGAGAAACTGCAGCGACTCCGCTTAAACACGCTCTTCCATATCCAGGAATCTCCTCATCAACGACCGTAGCCCCCGATTCGCGAGCAATCTCACGAGTTCTATCGATTGAACCATTATTGACTACCAGAATCTCATGGAGAGTGCATCTTGGATGGTTGACGGATTTAAGCATCTCAACAATACGTCCGATCGAACCCTCTTCATTTCTCGCTGGAATAATCGCAGCTACTTTCTTCATTCTCTCCTTCATCCGTTATACACCGCCCACGGCATCATAATCATCATTCTTATAACGGAGCAATAATGTAATCCCTAAAGAGCTTGTCTTCACTTTTGATAGCATACATGAAAAATATTCAGACAAGAAAATCACCTCGGTAGCTATTCATCAAAAGACACCTACTCAACAGAATGATTGCCGATAAAAACCCCTCTCTTCTTGCCATCGCTCACCTCTCTACTATCTTTCCTCCATCGTACGATTGAATGAGCAGAGATAAAAATAGTCAGAACACTAAGCAGAAGAATTTGCCGAGCTAGGAGGTTCCAGTTGTCTTGCAAAAACGTATCGATAAATCCATGCCCCCAATCCTGCTCCTAAAATGGGTGATACAACATAAACCGCGAACCAACCGTAGCCATTGAAGGAGAACGAATGTCCACCCCATCCCATGAAGAAAGTAAAGATACGTGGAGCCAAGTCTCGCGCTGGATTCAAACACGCCATCGTGATTGGACCTAAGAGGCATATCAGGAGCGAAACCGTCAGCCCAATGAAAAGAGCTGTCATTTCATTTGGCTTACTCTGATTTTTTTCATCCGTTAGGGAGAGAATTACGAACATCAATACGAATGTACCAAATATCTCCGCAACGATGGCAGTGCTCATCGAAATTTTTTCTTGAAGAGCTTCAATAGAAGGATTTGGAAAAAACTCAGTAAAAATCATTGCGGAGCGCTCACTCCCTACCTGTCCCCTTACAATTGACTCTCTTATCTCAAAAGCATCAATCGCTTCCTGAAATATTAAATAAAGGACGCAACAGGCAAAGAAGCTGCCTAGAAACTGAATAATCGCATAGGGAAGAATCCCTCTCATGGGGAAACGCCCTGATATCCAAAAACCAATGGTCACTGCAGGATTGAGATGTGCACCACTTAGACCTCCTGTTACATGTATGGCGATTGCTATCCCGACTCCCCAAACAAGAGCCACCTGTGCGATGCCACTAAAAACGCCAGTCGTGATGGCTGCCGCCAAACTTCCACATCCAAAAAACACAAGCAGGAAGGTTCCAACAAACTCTCCCAGCCACCATCTCCGCTGCACTACTGGCTCCACTCAAGTAAAAGAATACACAGGCTAACGCTCTGAAGAAATCGACAGAAAATGAGCGAGGAACGCCCTGCACTAGAATAAGGGCGGCATTGTGAATTGATGAAAGCCCCTACTCCGCTCAAGTTTTTACCTCCGTCTCGGCTCAGCATCATGACCTGTATTGAGAGACACTGCCAGATGGCGTCCATTAACAACAACTCACTGAGCCAGCATCTGATTCATTCGATGGCAGCGGCCCACACGGGAACAACCCATAGTGGCGCTTACCATCTCCGACCACATCGAAATGTTTAGCAAAGCGAGTCTCTTGCAGCATAGCTGCAGAGTTACTACATACAGAGATAGTTCTACCAGTTTCAAACAGGTGGTGGTCATCTAGCTCAAAAGAGTGCGGATGTCCGGGGATGGTCCCTCGGTAGATCACCGCCTGCCCATAATCTTCACACTGATCCTCAAGTAAAAGCTTAAAAGCTCGAATGGTAATTGAACTAAAGCGCGCATGACCAACTTTCTGCTGTATTGATTCGTCTGTAATCTCAATGGGGGTACTTGAGACTTTCCTGAAATCCTCTATTCCTATATTTCTTAGCATCCTACGAAAATCTTCGAAGTATATGGCTCCACCGAGACACTCCCCGAGTAGAATTGGATCGGTTTGCATCTCCTCTGTCAGCCGCCTATCCACAAAAACGTCCGAGAAATACAACTCTCCTCCTGGCTTAAGGACTCTGAATATTTCAGAGAAGAGTCTCAGTTTCGTTGGAGACAGATTAAAAACACAATTAGAAATAACCACATCGATCGAATTGTCCTCAATACCAATTTCAGCAAGATCTTCCATGAGACCCTGTTCAAAAGTTATATTGGTGTGCTCTAGACCGAATGCTGCTGCGTGGTACTCTTGATGCTCTTTCGCAACGGCAATCTGCTCTGGAGTCATATCCACACCGATAACTTTCCCAGACGGACCCACTAACCTTGAAAGGATAAACGCATCTCTCCCAGCACCACTGCCCATATCTAAAACGGTACACCCTTCTAAAAGAGAGGGAATTGGAATTCCACAACCATATGATTTTTCAATCACCTCTGGATGAATCAATTCGAGAATTGCCTTTATCTCAGAGGAGTAGCTATCACTGGAGCAACATGCTGTCGTTTTGAGATCGTTCTTTGTCTTGAGCACTTTCCCGTAATAATCTCGAACCGAACTAAGCGTCTGAGAAGAATCTTTGCTATCATAATTATCGAACACCGCAGATTCTCCACCTAAAATTATCTCTGATCTCATAACTGCAAGGCTCCCTCATCAAGACAACTCAGACACATCACTCACCCTATTTACTGGATTACTACTCTCGCCCCGATTCTCCCACTAACGGCGGAACCGAGACGTGATACGGCGGCTGTCCCCGACTTAACATAACCCCTGGCCAAAAGAGCCACAAACGCATGAACGCAAACCAGCAACTTGTGATACTGTTCTATAAATTGGTAAAACACAGAAATATAAATCACAATAGTATTTTATGGGATTACGGCTATTTCCTCCGCTAAACGGAGCGGTCTCATAAGTAAAGAGGATTCTTCCTTCAGCGCTTGTATTTGGGCTTACGAGCCCTTCTTGATGAAGTAAGGTGAGGTTCATGTTTCCATGAATAGGCAAAAAATAAGTACCCATGCATCATTCTTAACTCTTGGATGCATTCTTTCACTGGCAGCCCTCCTCATAACCTTGAACATGCAGCCAAGAAGAAACCCGGGATCATCTCAGATAACGGCGGTTATGGAAGAAATAAGGGGGGCTTTTCCTAATGTTCCGACGATCACACCGCACGAGCTCAACCGAATGTTGGAAGAAAAACAAACGCTGAGACTGATTGATGTACGTACTGGTGATGAGTTTTATATGAGCCACCTAAGGGGAGCACAACTCCCTGCCCTCCTCGAGGAGATAACAGCTGAGACTTCACCAACCAAGACAGTTCTTTATTGTTCCGTAGGATGGAGAAGTGCCATCATGGCAGATTCAATGATTGAATCGGGTGTTCATAATGTATTTAATCTCGCAGGAGGAATCTTTTACTGGACACAACTTGGATACCCGATATATCGCGAAGGAAAGGAGACGAATCAAGTTCATCCATACAACGCGACTTGGAGCGACTTACTACCAGAACAGTTTCATCCAAAGACATTCTCACCCATTGAGGAATCTTAAACGGTAAGGTTTTTCATTCTACTGCGCTGTAAAATTTCTTCACTTGTTCTTTACATAAAGCTACGAGATCGACTTGGGGAAATCGTTCAAGACTTAACTGAGGACAACGCTCTGCCAGAAGCTCAGAAAAGGTCGCTCCCTTCTCGGCCAAAAGAAGCGTATGCTCCCAATATTCACGGACATCCTGCAGATATTCAGGCAGCCAGAAAGCTCTAGAACCCGCGTCGTAAATGGTGCAACGTTCAAGCGGATAGGATGGGGCTTCGTACTGTGACTCTAAAAACTCTGGTGCAAGCAGGCTATCCCGCCTTAGAAGATCAGTGCCAGTAATCTTAATACTCAAATCACTAACAGCGCTCGCTACAGAAAAAATGCCCTCAAGATAGATTACTGTCGAGCCTTCGTATTGTGAAAATCTTGCTTTACATTTTTCATCAACTTTCTTCATGCTTTCGAGAGCACGAGGTCCTCCAATGGTAACGAAGAAAATGTGGCGAATCTGACTGTTCTGAGATTCGACTGAATCACAAATGCTTCTCAGCGCATAATCACAGCTGGTGCCTGTTGCAACCACATCGCCGAAGAAAATTGAACACACAGGCGGGACTTGAACTTTCTTGTAATTAGACTCCGTAATGCGCCATTCTTCCTCATTCTTCTCGTCGCGAGATCTTTGTGCGCTCATGAATGCCGAAGCATGCGAATTCCAGCCGAAGCTTTCACCGAGAGCTTCCCGAAGACCAAAATTCAAGCCGCCACGTAACAGGTGAAGCACGAGACTCTCGTGCTCTGTTACATCACAGGCTGAGTTCTCTCTTAAAATGGTCAAGATTGAAGAAGAGGCTTTTTGCAAAGCGGACGTATAGTTGAGACCAAATACCGAAGGATCATTACAAACAAGTCGACTCTCTGCCGTAGAGGCAAGAAAGCACCGTACTGAACCTGAATCCCCTTCAATTTCATACAATGAGCAACCCTGCTTGCTGCCCAAATTCCGTAATCTCTTTTCGCTGTTTAACATCACCTTTTTCCACTGTTTCGTTGAAAGATTTCAGATCCTTAACGAGATGCGACAGTAGCGGGACTGGCTCTATACCCGAAAGAACTCCGCCTCCTGTTCCCATATTGAAGTATTGTGAAGCTCTATTTCCACCGTCTTTAAAGACGGCGTTTTACTATTTTCTATCACTCTTCAGAACCTGCACTACCTCTATCAAGATGCCATCTTAAAAGCTAGCTCTTGTCCTGGTTACGAGATTGAAAAATCCAGTATGCTGCGTGTAACAACTTGGATTTATTGGCTTAATCTTGCAGCTTCTTCTCATCTTCCCACCACTGCGAGAGGACCAACACACAGCACCAAGAATAACATCACGTGGGGCAGCAAGTCTTCATACTATCCCACTGCCAACCCAAGCAGACCGATTGTTGCAAATGGGTACTTGCAACACCAAGCATCCGTTGCCACCATCATCGTCGGGAAGTTATGGACAAGAGTTTGAAGAAAGTTCAGCCTCTATTGTTGATATCCCGGTCAGGCTTACACAATTTTGATGGAAACATCGGAGGTGTAGCCAGTAAACTAATGAGTTAACAAATTAAGAGGGAGTTCTATGGAACTACAGGATTATGATCTTATCTATAACGCGTTCTCATTTTGTATCGCGGTTATGGGAGCAGCTACGGTCTTTCTTTTTCTCGGTCGCTCACAAGTGGCACCTCAGTATAAAACTGCGGTTACTCTTAGTGGAATTGTGACCCTAATCGCATTCTACCACTACTGGAGAATTCTGGAGAGTTGGGATGCTGCCTACGCGGTGAAGAATGGAGTGGTAACAGCAACTGGTGTGGCATTCAACGATGCCTACCGCTATGTTGACTGGCTACTCACCGTTCCGCTACTGCTCTTAGAGCTTATCCTTGTAATGCGTCTTTCACGTGAAGAGACGTTCAACAAAGGGAAGTCGCTTGCAATGGCTGCAGCTCTGATGATTATTCTTGGATATCCTGGAGAAATCTCAGCGGACCATGCCGTTCGTTGGAAGTGGTGGGCTCTATCAATGCTCCCATTCCTCTACATCGTGTATCAGCTTATCTCAGGCCTATCCAAGTCAATCGCTGCTCAGCCAGATTCAGTTAGAGAACTTGTAGGACATGCTCGGGCGATTACACTGATTACTTGGTGTTTCTACCCAATTGTATTCATCCTCCCAATGTTGAACATTACAGGGGCAGATACCTTTGTTCAGGTTGGATACACTATCGCTGATATCCTTGCTAAAGCAGGATTCGGTGTATTCATCTGGGTTATTGCTATGCGCAAGTCTGAGGCTAACGCTTAAAGTCTCGTCGCAGAGTGATGCGAGGTAGCCCTCTTTTGAAGGGCTACCTCAACATGAAAAAGCAGCTCCATCTGGAGCTGCTTTTTTTTGCCTATAAGTTCGACTACAGAAAACTCAACAGAACTTCTCTGTTCCCACAATACAAACATAGTGTTAAATTCCCGGCTATGAAAGCAATTGTAGTTGGCTCTGGAGTAGGAGGAATCGCCTCAGCTTTACGGTTGAGGTCTATGGGTATCGACGTTGAGATACTAGAATCATGCCCTGATGCGGGCGGCAGGGCTCGGACATTCTCTTATGGCGGGCATACCTTTGATGCTGGACCAACGGTCATCACGGCCCCCTGGCTCTTCGATGAATT
>RFPC01000073.1 GCA_009926305.1 bacterium | reverse complement strand
CAGAACTTATAAGTTCTGAACTATCAAAGCGGTAGTCTTGAAGCCGTTTTTCAAGGCTGGGCTGAAACTTGATATGGCCATTGGTGGTAAATAAGGCTTCTTCTGAATAGCAGTTTAGAGACAGTAAAAAAAACGAAATAATAATAATAATATGTTTAGTGATGTGGTAGATATTGGTCATTTTCAACTCTCCCATCACACAGTCGAATCAGGCGGTGTGCTCTCTCCATCACTCTCTCGTCGTGTGTTGAAAAGAGAAATGTTACACCGCGAGTCGTGTTTAGCTCTTCCATGAGAGAAAGCAGCTCGCTAGCAGTTTGTGAATCTAAGTTCGCGGTGGGCTCATCTGCAAGGATGATGTCAGGCTCTGATACTATCGCGCGAGCAACAGCAACACGCTGTTGTTGCCCTCCAGACATTTCCCCAGGCCTCCGGTTAATTAGCTGCCCAAGCCCTACTTGTTCGAGGATCCGAATAGCGCGCTGTCGGCGTATTTTCCTGTCTACCCCCTGGAGTTGCATAGTGAACTCCACATTTTCTCTAGCACTCAACACCGGGATTAAGTTGAATGATTGAAAAATAAAACCAATATGCCGTAATCGAAACTTCGCTCGAGCACTCGCAGAAAGCTTTTGAATTTGCATATCGCCGATCGAAACCTCTCCCGATGTCGGTAAGTCAAGCCCTCCAATAATATTCAATAGGGTTGTTTTTCCTGATCCGGATGGGCCATAAAGTGTCGTGAACTCCCCACTGGCAAAATGCAGAGAAACATCGGATAAAGCTCGAACCTCATACTCGCCCTGTTGATACACTCGAGTAATGCTGTTCAGATTAATATCTTTTGTCATTATCATCTCCCTTCATTCTCGCTATCCTCGACAGAGTTATTACCTATTTTGACTAGAATTTTTTCAATGCAACGGATGGTTTAATACGGGTCGCGAGCCAAGCAGGGTATAAGCATCCAAGCGTACCAATCACCGTTAGTAGTATGAGAATGGTAAGAGCATCGCTGGTGTGCAAGAGGGGCAAGATCCTGTCTCCTATGCCTACAATTGATGTGCCCTCAGCGAATTGCTTTACGCTAATTCCCTCGCTGAGAAATCCTTCAAGGACGGTAATGCCGAGTAAGATGCCAACTGTTCCCCCTGAGAGCAAAAGGAAGAAGGCTTGCAGGATTGTCTCAATAATAATCCATCGAGAGGTCATTCCAAGGGCATTCACAATGGCTATCTCCCTGACTCGCTCGAAGATACTCATCAGTAACGCGTTAATAGTTCCAAAGCTGACCGTTATAACCACTATTACAAACCAGATGATAAGAAATCCGTTTTGCAATTTGCTCATTGATACGACAAGTGGTTCTAGAGTCTCCCAACTCCTAACGTCGGCATTCGGAAATAGCTGCCGAAGATGGGGTAAGATCCCCTCTATCATAGACTCATCTTCGAGAATGATAGAAATCTCATGATATTGACCCTGAGACAGCTCTAAGAGTTCTCTTAACGGTTCTATGCCAGTAAATGCGAATTGCTTTTCAGTATTTCTAACTTCTGCCTGATACGTGCCCGTAATCCGAAAGCCTTTGGAGGCAATGTCACCTTTTGCGCCTTGGGTTAAAATTACTATTCTTTTTCCGATCTCGCTTTTGAGCGTTGGTAGTATGCTTTCACCGAGCATTATCTTGGAGTCTTGTGCGCCCTCAAGCGAGTTTCCTCGCGTTGCCAGTGAACCCCCCAGCGAAAAATCACGTTCACGTTCTGGATATTCGCCAATGAGGGTTATTGGCGCTGCATCCCGTTCGCTCTGTAGCACAGCATGTATACGAATACGGGGGAGTACTGCTTTTACCTCTGGAATGGCTCTAAGGGATGAGAGTTGATGCTCATCGACATAGATCGTGTGTGCTATAGATGGATCGTGGTGAAAGCGAATATGCTGAATTTTAATATGTCCGACTAAACTATAAATGCTGTCGTCAATGATTTGCTGAGCCATCCCTCTAGCTATACCAGCAAGGATCAACGTACTGCTTACGCCAAGAATCACAGAGAGCAGGGTTACAAATGTCCGTCGTTTATTACGAAAAATATTTCGTAAGGCTAAGAAGAATACAATGCTCAGCGATGAAAAAAGAGTTTTCATATTGCGCTCCCTAGAGCTTCAACGGGCTTAAGAGCTCGAAGCCGAATTGAAAAAGGGATAATGAGTATAAGCGTAACCGCGAGTACCACAATGGGGCCCACTACTAGATATTCTATTGAGAGCTGCGGATAAAGAGTTACTGGCAGATTCCAGAGTTTATTGATTTCTTCGGCGCCCGGAATGCTGAGACCATAAAAATGAAAATACAGAATTACTCCCGCTCCAAGTATAATCCCAGGACAGATACCAAGAAGCAGAAGCCCAATAATTTCAACGAGCATCAGGACGAAAATTCGATTTCCTGTCATGCCCAGAGCAAGCAGAAGACCAAATTCTCTAGTGCGCTCGAGAAGCGACATCAGGAAAGTATTCAAGACACCAAAGGCTACAATTACAATCAGTGATAGAAAAAATAGCCAGCCAGAAATGAGATCGAGCTCTATTGATTCACGAAGACCAGGATTGAGTTCCTCCCATGATAAGACCGCTAGGTCATCATCAATATGGTGTGAGTGTGCCCAATCCTGAATTTGCCTTTTAAGCTTTTCCAGATTTGCGAACTGTTCGGTCTGTATGACGATATTGTGAGCCTGGTCTGGTAAGGCAAATGCATCCTGAATTGTCTTGATAGGAGCTTCAATGAGATTTCCATCAAGAAGCGAAGAACCACTAGAAAATATGCCCACGACTCGCAAGATCGTCGCTGCGATGGAGCCATCAGCTCCCTGTCCTAACACGGTGAGCTCCCCTCCGACACGAACTCCAAGCTTCTGAGCGAGTGATTCACCAACAATAGCCTTTCCCAGATCGTTAGGCTCAAGATAACGCCCTTCGCGAATAGTACCAAATAAGGTTGAGAGTGCAGGCTCTCTCTCCGGCTCGACACCCGTAATTTGCACACCTATTGACTTCTCCTCTGTTGAGACCAGAGCAAATACATTGGTTCGAATTCCTGCCTGACGTATCTCAGGAATAGTATCAATGAGGGACTCTCTTAGATTCTCCGGATTGGTGATGGTCAGATATGCCCGTGGTTCCTCTTGATATCCAAGAGGCTGTATCTGAAACGCCCCTTGGTATATTGAGGTAGCTGCTCGAATAGCTGCTGCATAGGAGCTTTGTTGTAGCGACACCATAAAGGAGAGAATCGAGCAGCTAAACATTATTGCCCCAGCAGTGAGGAGTGTGCGACGTGTATTACGCCAGATATTTCTCCACGCCGTTACAATAAGCATCTTTTCCTTTCCATTTCTGAGTGTAAGAACCTAGCCCTCTTTCTGCTTGATTCTCGCTCTAAAAAAGCCTTGGATTCTTCAGATACGAGAGAGTGAAGAGATTTTTTGGAAGAGTTACCTGAAACCGAATCTCGTTATGTATAATTTCAGTCCACTCGCCCTGCCGCTCTTCGGAATACATCCTCATTTTCTTCGGGAATACCTTTCCATCAAAGATTCCTGTCGAGAGAGTCTCGAGCCGTTTAACAAGAATGAGATCCTGGTCATAAAACTCATGAGCGAGTAAGAGACTATCATCTCGTATCTTTAATATCTCTTTCCCCCAGACAATCGGAGAATCTTCGTCAGGAATGGCTTCGATTACAAACACTTTGTGATTCCCCTCGGTCTGTTCAGGAAGAAACCGATGGGTATAATACTCTAGGATATCATCATCGCGTGCGAGGTCGTTATAAGAGAAATCCGAGCCCATCCAACTCTGAGACATCATACTCGCAGGTATTTTGATTGCACGGTTAATTTTCGGTGAAAAAGTCCAGATAGTGGCATCATCTTTCAAAGAGGCAGAGCCAGCATCTTTTGCCGGCTCTAAGAATTTAATCAAAGACCGATTCGTTCCCTCGGTCCAGCTCTTCATTTTCATGGTACGTTCCCAGGCTGGTCGGTGTACCACCATAGTAGCGATAGCGATAGAGGTATCAGAACGCCAGTATTCAATCGCTGAGCGTACAACTGCTGAAGCACTACGTGATGAAGATGAATCTTGCGCAAGACATGATAGAGGCTGAATAACGATGAGAAAAAAAATCAATAAATAGCTGTTCCAAATTTTCATTCACGTATCGTCCTCCGAAAGGATTGACGTGTAAAGTACTGAACTCATATTCATTTCTCACTAAAAAGACTAAAAATATTGGGATGCTGGCTTTTTTATGTGGCTTTCCATAGATAATCGCACGCAGGTAGACGTATAGTTATGGGGAACTGACTCGTTTTCATCATGAACTCCTATAGCCTAAAAAATGTGGCAAAAATCTTTCGTTTCGTTTGGCGTCCTGAAAGCCAGGAAGCTGCTCATGGTGCAGCTCATGCGCGAGAGCGAAACTCAGACCGCATATTCCTGCTAGAAAGTGCAAAGCTACTCGGAGAAATTGCCCGGAGTGACAGGGATATAAATGAGGAAGAAATTTCAGAATTTAAAAAGGGATTTATCCACCAATTTGCCAAGACACCCGATGACATCAGTCAACTGATAGAAGCGTTCAAATCCCAAGAACTACAGGGAAGAAGCCTGCAAGAAAAAACGTCGTTGTTCTATTGGAGATATGTAGAGAGAAAAGCAGATCTGCGAAAAATACTCTTCTATGGAATACACATTGTGATTGCAGATGGTGCTAAAAATCAATCTGAAGCTCAAGCACTTGAAACCGTGGCCCGCGCTATGGGCATGCATTTGAAAGATTTGGTTAAAATTGAAGATTCAATTCTTCAGGCATACTATGAGAAAAAGGGATATGTACAGAACCAGCATCGAAAGAATGATTCAGGCGAACACAGAAAAATAGATTCTGAGAAAGCAAGGCGCTCAGAGAATACCCTTCGTTCTTTGTCTCGAACTCAACATCTAAAAGTTCTTGGGTTAACTTCAGGTGCTTCTTCAGCTGAGATCAAAACTGCTTATCGTCGGTTGGTAAAAGAGAATCATCCGGATAAGAATCAGAATTCAAATGGGCATGGTGTGACACGCTTTCACCAGATTCAAACGGCGTACGAATCGTTGAAGCGCAGTGGAGTGGTTCGCTAATATTCAATAAATCCAGGTGACCGTATTCCAAATTGAGTCTCGAATAGGTGATTTGGCTCAAATCCCTCATAGAGCGTTCTTACAGAGTGATCCGTGAGGGAAACATTAAGTTCCCTTGCAGGGGAGACGTCTGAATTTGGACTGATCTCGAAGATTCGAGGTAAAGACTCTGCTCCCATAAACATGGTCAGACGCGCAATGTGAGTCGAGATCTGCTCCTTGATGCTGTGTCCGAACGAAAGTTTATCCTGAGAAAGAACAATAATAGGCTCTTCAAGAATTGAAAAATATAATCGAATGCGACACTCGGACGGGAGATCGTTGGCAATAAACTTGAATCGCATATCACTTTGAAGATCACCTGGTGTGACCTCAGGAGTACTCGTTGCCTCTCCAGGAAATTCTGTGAATCCAAAAACAGGATAGCCGAGGAGTTCGCGACGAGAGAGCTCATCGTTTTCAATAGTATGCGCTACCGCGATCCCACTGCTCAGTATAGCGTTGTCACCAGCCAGGATCCCCTTCTCATATACAAATTGTTCGATGCCAGAAATAAATGGTAAGGCCATACTTCCAAATGTTCCCAGTGCTTCAACGGCTCTTGTTCTGAGGATCTCAGCGTTCTTTTTCGGAAGAGGTATTTTCCCAGCTGCAATTTGTGCTAGTGCCTGCGCGGAGGCACTGGTACACCGCTTGGCTATGGCTTGTATCGTACTTTCTTCTACAACACCAGATAGGTTCTCCTTGTCGAATGCAAGGACCTTTTCCGCAAAGAGTTTACTAACGAGCTGAATATCTTCAAACAGGCCGGGTTCACGTCTTTCTATCTCCATGAAAGTATTCGCAAGGATTTCAAGAGTACGTAAATTCTCAGAGGCAGACACAGAAGTAATCAAAAAAGGGAGAAGTTCCTTTTCGTTGAGTGTCCCGGTTGGAATCTGAGCGCACCAACTTTCGAGAGTTTCAAAATAGAGACTTGAGTGTTTTTGCTCGGGGGGTTCACCCCTTAGGATTAAGGTTTCAATATTGAGTAAATTGTTCAGGTATTCTCGTCGATTCTCAAACATGAGCTCTTGTCACCCGCTACATTCGCCTCTTCGGTGGTGTATCCCCTTTCATGTTCGACCGAATAACGGTCCTGCATAGCATTGTGATGAAGCATAACCGGAAAATCGAAAAGATTCGAGAGAAGTTTTGATGAGAGAACCTCTTTCTTGGGCCCGCTTGCTGATATCTCTCCGTTTTTCAGGGTTAAAAGATGAGTGATGAAGGGCATAATCTCATCAGCATGGTGCGACGTATACAGAACGTGCAGTGTCTGGTTATCGAGAACTCGCTGCTCTAGGAGTTCTAAGAATCTCTCCCTCGCGCGAATATCCAATCCAGTACACGGCTCATCAAGAATAAGAATGGATGGTTGAGAAATCAGAGCCCGTGCAAGTAGGGCTCTTTTTTGCTCTCCATAAGAAAGACTTCTAAAGATGCGACTGGCACAAGAAGAGAGCTGAAACTCTTCAAGCATGGCTGCCACTTTTTTCGTATCTTCATCACGAGGTGTTGTAAAGACTCCGAGATGCGATGATAAGCCCGATGTCACTACATCCTGCACCGTAGCTGTGGTAGGAAAGAGAAATTGAAGTTCAAGAGAAACCCACCCTATTGATCGACGGAGTTCTCTAAGATCGCATTCTCCAAACTTCCTTCCCAAGATGCTGACCCGTCCATCTGTAGGAAACAGGTAACCACTCACCATCTTCAGAAGAAGACTCTTGCCACTTCCATTTGAGCCAAGTATCGCCCAATGTTGACCACTATCTGTCCGCCAGTGCACATCAGAGAGTAAGCACGTGCCCTCACGCTTAAAGCTAACACCTTGGAAGGAAATGATTGATTCTGTCATTTACGCTCAGGATTCTTCTCGGTGAAATCCATTGCATCTCGGATTTTACTGCCTACTTCCTCTACCTCCCAACTTTGGCACTCTTTAAGCCAGTCTCGAATAGTTGCGCACTGGTTCTCGCCATATTCTTGATCAATCCACTGATGGGCAAACTCCCCACTCTGAATTCTCTGAAGCTGTTCACGCATAGAGTCCCTTACGTGTTGATCAATAAGTCGTTCACCCTGTACGATTTGGCCGAATAGGGCTGTTGTTGAGATTTTGTTAGACATTCCAGCAATTCCGTCTGTATGGATGAGATCAGCAATGAGCTTAAGCTCGTGTACACATTCAAAGTAGGCGATCTCAGGTGGATATCCGGCCTCTACCAGGACATCAAATCCAGCCTTCACAAGGTAGCTCGCCCCACCACACAGCACATTTTGTTCTCCAAAGAGATCTGTCTCTGTCTCATCTCGAAAGGTAGTCTCTAAACAGAGAGAGCGAGTGAAGCCATTGGCATGCGCAATGGCGAGTGCTAATGAGAGAGCCTTTCCCGAAGGGTTTTGATGTACCGCAATCAGTGCTGGAAGTCCGCTTCCTCTGATGTATTGATCTCTTACCGAAACACCTGGTCCCTTTGGTGATACCATAAATACGTCAACAGACTCAGGGGGGATTATCGTTTTAAAATGAATGTTGAGCCCGTGGCTAAAGCACAATGATTTCTCTGATGTGAGATGCTTTTCGATACTGAGATACACTTCTCTATGCACTTCATCTGGTAATAAAAAGTGAATGATATCACTTTGTCGTGCTGCCTCTTCAAACGAGACGACTTCAAATCCATCTTCCATAGCGCGTTGCGCCGAGAGTCCTTTTTCTCTTGCTCCGATTATTACTCTTACGCCGCTATCTCGAAGATTTTGCGCCTGAGCAGAGCCTTGATTCCCATATCCAAGGACTGAAATGGTCAGCTGACTCAGTACCTGAGGGTCTACATCTGCGTCTGAAAATCGTTTTAGCATCTGCTAGAAACTCCTGTGTTTTTGAGGAAGCAGCCTCTCATCATGGTCTCACGTTCTTCCCTGCCGTTGTTATACCGCTTTTGAGTGGGGAATAAAATCAAATACCTGCGACTTTTCAGGGACTTTTCTCATGCGAGTAGTATGCTTTTATTGACTGATAAACCTTCACTCGGGTTTACTGGGAGCTCTTATTCTCGGCAACTCCGAAAAGCAGAGCGTCTTTCAGGCAGATACAACATGCAAGAAGAGAACATTTCCATATTCGATACCACCTTGCGAGAGGGGCAATCTTGTCCAGGTGCTGGAATGAGCCTGAAGAAAAATCTTGAATATGCTCATCTGGCTGCTCGTTTCGGAGTGAATGTTCTAGAAGTCGGTTTTCCTTCTGCCAGCACTGTTGATTTTGATACTGTTTCAGTGGTGACCAAAGAACTTGCTTCCAGTGCTACTACTCCTACTATCGCTGCCCTCTCTCCCCTGCTACAACGTGATATTGACCGAACACTTGAGGCCCTAGCTCCAGCAATAGCTCATCGATCTGCTCGGTTGCATTTATATATGCCCATTGACCTTCACCTTCTTGCTATAGCAACAGAAGAGCCGCGGCAAAGCTCCGAACAAGTACTCAAGAAGCTTGATGAAAGTATCAGTCGTGCTTTCAAGGATGGTATTGAAGTGCAGTTTTCGCCTCAGGGCTATACACAATCCGAGGGGAATGAGCCATTTCTTGAAGAACTCATTCGGACGGCTGTAGGTGCAGGCGCTTCCGTTATTAATTGTCCTGATACACTTGGTGTTGCCCATCCCTTTCAGGAAGAGAAGTATTTTGTTCATCTGATGAATCACCATGCTGCAGTAATTCGTAATGAGTTCCCTGACAGAGATATCGTTTGGTCAACCCACTGCCATAATGATTTTGGTCTGGCGCTGGTGAATACGCTAGCGGCGGTTTTTCAAGGGCCAGTACGCCAGGTGCAAGGTTGTATGAACGGGATCGGTGAACGGGCTGGAAATGCTCCCCTTGAGCAACTGGCAGTCGCTTTAAAGCACTTTGTTGAGCCATCTGGGAGAAGAAGGTTTAGGACAACTGCGAAGCTCTGTTATATTCAGCAGATATCGAACTTTGTCTCAGAGCATATGCTTCTACGCCAGCCACACTGGCCAATATCCGGTGAAAATGCCGCTCGTTACTCTGCTCGAGAGCAGGCTGATGCATATCTTGAGAATGTGCCTGCGTATCATCCATTCAATCCTGAAGAAACGGGGAATAAAGTTTCCTTATTATTCAATCATCAAAGTGGTGGTACCCACGCGCAATCAATTGTTCACACAGCGGGTTTTATGTGTAACGACGAGGAGCGCCAACCATTATCGGATTACGTCAAGTCACAGTATCAAGAGCGCAGAAAGGGCATTACCGATGCAGAAGTGATCAAGGCATACTTTGAATATAGAAAGCCTATTCAAATAGAGCATTTTGAATACTCAAAGACCGCTGGTCATGCAAATTTGAAGATGAGTGGTGTATTCTTCAATGAAAATGGAAATTTTGAATACTCGAGTAATGGTCAGGACTCTGTGTTAGCAGTTTTGAAAGAGGCCATTGATGAGCATCTTCCTGGTTATTCGATCCTGAGTCATCAAAGCCAATCGGAGGGAAAAGATATCTCTGCTCAAAGCATCTCAAGAATTATTATTGTTAATTCAACTGGAGTTGAATTCATTGGGATTGGATCTGATAGGGATATTGAGATTGCCGCATTACGGGCACTGATTGATGCAGTGAATTATGCATATATTGAGTGTCATTTTCGGCTCTAATCCCTCCTATCCCCCCCCCCTCTCTCCTCCTTTCAGTCGGTGATTTACACGCTCCGAGGTATCGATTAGAGTGTTGTACGCCCGAATGAGGAAGCAATTGAGTAGGAGGACTGGGATGGAACCAACGAAATATATCTGGATGGACGGAGAATTCATCGCCTGGGAGCAAGCGCAGGTTCATGTTCTCACCCACACGCTCCACTATGGGGCAGGTGCCTTTGAGGGAGAGAGGGCGTATAAGACGGACAGAGGCCCTGCAATATTTAGGCTCGGAGAGCATACCGAGCGGCTCTTTTATTCTACGGGTGTCATTGGGCTAGAACTGCCTTTTACTCAGGAAGAGATCAATAACGCGACCATTGAGCTCATAAGACGGAATGAAGTTGAGCATTGTTATATTCGACCGCTGGCCTTCTATGGCTATGGCAAAATGGGATTAAATCCAACTGGAGCGCCTGCCCAGCTCATGATCGCATGCTGGCCTTGGGGAGCGTATCTTCCTCATGAGATGGTTGATCTTAAGGTGAGCTCTTTTATCCGAATACATCCTCGCTCTACCGTTGCTGATGCAAAAATATGTGGTCACTACGTAAACAGTATTCTTGCAGTGCGGGAGCTTATTGGAACGCATTATCACGAGGCTCTTTTTCTTGATGAGCACGAGCAGATTGCAGAGGGTCCTGGAGAGAACTTCTTTATTGTGAAGGATGGCGGGCTTATTACTCCTCCAGCTGGAACAATTCTTCAAGGCATTACGAGAGCAACCATTATGGAACTTGCAAAAGCCGAAGGGCTACCAGTCACAGAGCGCGTAATTCCAATTCAAGAGGCGCTTGAGGCGGATGAGGCTTTTTATACGGGTACGGCTGCTGAGGTAACTCCAATACGCTCGATCGATGACAAGACCATCGGTAGTGGTGAAGTGGGAGAAATAACGGGTATGCTAAAAAACCAGTATCTGGATATCGTCTCTGGCAGAAATCCAAGATATGACCACTATTTGACGTACGTGAACGGCTAGAAGCTCGCTTCGTAAAATCACAGCTTCGTAAAATCACAGTGACGGGTTAAAACGCCTGAGCTGCACTATCGCGAGTTAAGAACCGAGAGGCTGCCGCTTCCTCTATCGCAGGCTAAGAGAGTACTTGAAAGAAAGACG
>RFPC01000072.1 GCA_009926305.1 bacterium | reverse complement strand
TCAGTAATTTGTTTCAATGAGAGAGTTAGCCCATACGGCTTTTATTTAGGGGCAGCTCACTGCACTATCCGCTTTCGCTCCTCTTCTGTAAAGAGTGCACACTCTTCCGGCAGTCGTTTTGAGATTCGATGGCGGAAGTAGGCTATGGGGCGGTATCCGAGGTCACGAAGTGGTGCAGGAATAAAAGACAAGAGCGAAAGCCACTTATATGGAACTCTTAAGTGATGACAAAGGGCAAGCACTGCACTGCTGCGGACAGAAATACGCTGAGTGGGAGATATATAGACCATGGTATTCCCCACATACTGTTCAAGACCGAATCGTTTAATGAGCTCTTCACCCGCTGGAGAGGCACTCGGTACAAAGATAAGCTCTTTTGAAGTTTCGTGAGCCAGCACAAAGCGCACTGCACGAGAACACATCCCACATGAACCATCAAAAAGGAGCACAGGGTCTGAAAGTTCGCTCGTCATAAATGAAACTCCATTGGAGAACTGCTCCCTTACTGCTAATCCTCTATGAGATAGAACTCAATTGAAGTAACAACTCTGACCTTTTTGTCTGGAGAGCGTCCGTAGTCATAGTCTGAGTTTGAGTCTGTGATAGAGAAGTTCCCCTGACTGGCGTTTCTGATCGTTCCCACCTTTACCCCTGCATTTTTTGCGAACTCATTTGCAGCTATTCGAGCATTTTTCGTCGCAACCTCTAGCATTTCGGGCTTGATATCGTTGAGCTTTGTGAAGCGGTAGTTGGGATCTCCATTTACGATGCTAATGCCTTTGGCAATCAGTTGGCTCACCTCTTTTCGAACAGGCATTACCTTTTCAACCTGTCCTGTTCTGACTGTAACGTAACCATATACGATATTCTCGCGCTCTACGAGCTTCTGGGCCTTGTCTCGATACTCATTCGTCGTGAGCTCCAGCACCGAGGGTTCAATCTCTTCATCAGAAAATCCACCCTCTCTGAGAACTCGGATTACTTCTTGTTGTTGAGCTTCCGCCTCTTTATACATATCAGTAACTGGTCGTCCTGTGCTATCAGACTTCTTTATTTTTATATTCCACTCTGCCTCATCAGCTTTCACAAGCTTCTCCGCAAGCCCCCTTACTCTGGAGGTATTCACGGCTACTTTAGAGTTATAAATGGTCTGACTGACAAAATAGCCAGCGAGGGAAAGGCCGATTGCGATAAGTAAACTTGCTATGCCAATTGTGCAGCATGGATTCTTCTGGCAACACTCTTTCCCTGCCAGCTTTGGATTGGTCACTTCTTCTTGTCTGCTCACGATGCGCTCCTTGATGTTCGTTTTTCACTTTCATCGCAATAACCAAAAAGCACAATACCTACCAATAAAAAAATACAATCGGTTTTTATGCCTCTCTGATTGAGTCTTCTATAGTGGCTTCACTTTTGGTGAAATCAGCAGGAATTTCTTTTGAGTTCTTCGCGCCGAGTTCAATTAATAACTCCGCTTGTCGAACAAGGTTCCCTTGCCCGTCTGAAAGTTTGTTGCGAGCCGCTGCGTATGTATTCTGGAGGCCTTCAATTTGACTTCCAATCTTTGTTATATCGCTTAGAAATCCCGTGAACTTATCAATGAGCGCTCCGCCACGGCGAGCAATTTCATCCGCGTTGGCACTTTGACGTTGGATTCTCCACAGTGAACTGATGGTTTGTAGAGTAGCAAAGAGATTCCATGGTCCACGAGTAGGAGTGAAGGTCTCTGTCCGCTTGTATTGCTGTGGCATAAGCAGCCTCCACGGGCATAAACATGAGTACAAAATCTGGCGATTGGAGCCCTTCGATATCATGATATCGGCGCTCAGAGAGCCCGTTTACATGATTCCGAATAGATGTCAGAAAGCCCTTTAGGGCAGCTGCATGTGCCTTTTCGTCCTGCCGTTCGTCAATCTCTATCAAGCGGCGGTATGGCTCAAGAGAAACCTTTGAATCAATTATAATGTGCTTACTGAGCGGTAAGTGGATAATGACGTCGGGTCGCGCGCTTTGTCCATTCTCGGGATTCTTCAGTTTCATGCCGCCACCTTGTACTGAGTACTCGTCTCCCTTCCTCAGCCCTGACTCTTCGAGGATTCTTTCAAGAACAACCTCTCCCCAGGTTCCTTGCGTTTTTGAGTCTCCTTTCAGTGCAAGAGTAAGGCTCTCTGTCTCAATCGTCATTTTTTCATTGAGAGTACAAATCCGATCGATCTCGTTCTTTAGCGAGTACCGTTCACGTTGTTCTTCACTGAATGACTCGGTCATCACCTTCTTAAAGTCTTTCAAGTTTTCACTGAGGGGACTTAGTAGGTGTTGAAGACTCTCGCTTGACTGCGTCTTAAAAGACTTAACCTTCTCCTCAAAAATCTTATTTGCTAAATTTTCAAACTGAAGCTGAAATTTTTCTTGTATCTCGGCGATTTCTCTTCCCTGCGATGTAATTCGCTCCTCGAGAAGTCCACGAGCTGTTTGGCTCTCAGTGAGATGGGAGCGAAGGACTTTCATTTCATTCGATTGGGCCTCGTTCTCCTGAGTGAGATTCAGAATTTGATTCTCCTTTTCCTCCATACGAGCCCTGTATCCAGCACACTCTCTTAAGCTTTCTTCATGTGAGCGTCGAGATACTCGAGTGATAATGAGAAACGCAGCAATCATGACAGTCGGTAAGAGCGAGAAGAGAAGAAGCTGTGTTGGCGTTGGAAGAATCATGGCTGATACCTTGGTGGAAAATATACACTCCGCCATCCCCTTCAATCAGATGGGAGCAGAAAGGGAGGGCGGATTTATTGGTTGAGAACGAGTGTGCCCATTTAACAGAGAATTGACTCGCCTTTCTTCGCTCTATCAAGGTTTTCTGAGACTCGATCCCAGTTCACGACGCTCCAGAATGCCTTGAGGTAATCAGGTCGTCGATTCTGGTAATGGAGGTAGTAGGCATGTTCCCATACATCCACTCCAAGAATTGGTGTTCCCTGCTCCTCGGGAGCAACGGTTGCCATCAATGGGTTATCTTGATTTGGTGTTGAAGTTACCTTCAGTGCTCCATCGCTACTGAGTACGAGCCATGCCCAACCAGAGCCGAACTGCCCTGCTCCCTTCGCTTCGAAGGTGGTCTTGAAGTCATCAATGCTTCCGCATGCACTCTTAATCCCCTCCGCGAGTTCTCCCTGAGGGCCTGCAGCGGTCATCTCTGATTCTGGAGCAAGGATACGCCAAAAGAGTGAGTGGTTGTAAAAGCCTCCTCCATTGTTTCGGATGCCCTGACGCTTTGCTTCTGGGAGCTCTGAGAGGTTCTTTAAGACTTCTTCAATAGGCTTATTTTCAAAAGAGGTGCCTGCGAGTCCTTCATTTAACTTTGTGGTGTAAGCTTGGTGGTGCTTCGTATGGTGAATCTCCATCGTGCGGGCATCAATTGCTGGCTCTAGCGCGTCGTAGGCGTAATCGAGTTTTGGTAGTTCAAAAGACATCACTCTTCCTCCTCTTGTATCGTTCTCTGACGGTGTTCAGTCATAGCGAATTTCATCAGAAAAGTCGATAACTTCCGTCATTCCTTACGAGTATGCTCGTGAAGTCGGCTCGTTTACAGAAGAGGCGAGAAGAGCCGTGCAAAACGAGTCGCCAGGACAAATGCTTGCGACTCTCTGAGGAAGCGTTCTTCAGTGAGCTCTACTGAGTTCTTAAAGTCATCTTCCAACATTTCTTCGCACTTTTTAGCGAAGTCTCTGCCATGTACGAGCAGCGCGATCTCGAAGTTGATGTGGAGTGAGCGATTGTCGAGGTTCGGCGTCCCGACGAGAGAAAAGTCTTCATCGATAAGGAGAGCTTTTTGATGCATGAAGCCAGGTTGATATCGGTATACGCGAGCCCCGCTTGTTACCATCTCTCTTGCATAAAATGCAGTAGCAAGAGACACGAGAGGATGGTCCCAGATAGTCGGGAGTAGAATCCGAACATCTACCCCCCGAAGCACCGCTAACTGGAGAGCTTGAATAATTCCGCTGTCGGGAACCAGATATGGAGAGGCAATCCAAACACGTTTTTGTGAGAGGGTGATGAGATGATGAAAGAGGAGGCTTCCTTCATCAAGCTCTGAAACGGGCCCCGTAGGAATAGCGATCACAGAAAGGTTCTCTTCAGCGGGCTCGCATGAGGTGTGTATGCCAGGCAGCCGCTGTTCTGTTGCCCAGAACCAGTCTTTCTCGAAGGAGCGTTGTATGTCAGCAATCACAGGTCCGCGGATCTGGATATCGGTATCTCGCCACCTTTTGAAGCGACGGGTAAGCTGAAAGTACTCTCGCCCAATATTTGAGCCCCCGATGAAGGCTACTTTCGAATCGCAAACAACAATTTTTCGATGATTTCTGAAATTTAAGAGAAACGGGTTTCGAAACCAACGATTGGTGCGAAAGGACTCGATATGAACCCCTGCTGCTCTCAGACGCTTTATATATTTTCTAGAGAGCCAGGCTGAGCCAATCTGGTCAAAGAGGAAGTATATGCGAACTCCTTCTCCTGATTTCTTTGCGAGGAGTTCTGCGAGTTCATTGCCTGCCTCATCTGCTCGAACAATATAAAACTGGAGAAAGATATACTCTCGAGCTTTTTCGATTTCTGCCAGGAGAGTTGAAAAGTACTCTTCACCACTTCGAAACACGTCGATACGGTTACCAGTACAGAACTCTCCTCCACTGAGACGTTGGAAGAAGAGCTGGTCATCTTCGAAGGGGGGCGGTAGTGAAAAGTGATGGTCGCCATGATGCATTCCCCCAGAGAGCGCATTTCCCCGCCCCTGCTCGTATATTGCGCCCGCCTGTAGAATCTTTTTTCTGTAGTTGAAGAAGCGGCGAGGACCAAAAGCCCAAAAAAGAGGCAGTGTAAGATAGGGTAAAAAGAGGAGTCCACCCGCCCAAGCGATAGCTCCTCGTGAGTTTCGAACATAGAATACAGCGACTGCCGCGTGTAATGCGCCGAGGGTTCGAATGAGCATATCAAGAAAGTCGAGTGTATCCATCGGAGTGAAGCGAGTGTTTGCCTATGCGTTTTGAGTGAAGCATACCACAAAGAGATGAAGAAGCCCTGTTCCCGCTGTACTAGCGCTTCCTTTGAATCTAGAGCGAGTTGGAGCTTTATTTTTACAGGTGACGGCTGTGCTGAGTGATAGTAGGGTACTGACGTATTCGGTGTTTGGGGCTTGAAACTGAGGCGTCATCCTCAGGAGCCCGTACTAAGTCTTGCCACCATTCTTGTGAAGGGACTCGCATCGTATCAGAGAGCTAGTGTAAACGACCAAACAATAGATGGAGATATTATGAGAAGTAGATTGATGCTCCCTTCCTTTATCGCGTCAGCCTTATGTGTGCTGGGTTTAGCCGGGCCGCTACAGGCTGATCATCATGACTCTACTGGGCCAACTATGATCATCGGTGCAGGCCAAAGCTGGGTAAGTGGAGTAGACAGCGGTTTTGATATTGACGGGGACTTGAATGAGTATCACATAGAAATTGAGTCGAATTTCTCGTGTGAGCTGTATTATAACCTTGAGTACACGCGCAGTTACGGAAATTTTGAACAAACGACGGGAACATTTTCTTCGTTTGAGCGCGACCTTGTGACGGCGAAAATTGGAAAGAACTACGATGGCGGTGAAGGGCTAGCTGGCTGGACTCTTAGTCCGTACATTGGTCTTTCATACTTAGGCGCGGATAATAAGTTCCCGCTGGGTGGAGTCAATGTTCGTTCTGGACAAGACACTCTTTATATTCCTTTCGGAGTGAAGGCGCTTTACCATGGGGATGATGTCTCTGGAGGAATTGAGATTACAGGGCTGTATAAGTTCGAAGACGATCAGAGAGTTATTCCTCTGGGAGTGAACCAGACCAGTAAAGACACGATGTCTCTTCAGGTGGAAGTACCAGTCCGAGTGCATTTGACTGATAGTTCTTTTGCAGAGTTTAAGTACGTTCACCGCAGAGATGACTTTCGTCAGTCTGGCGGAGCGCGTGCGGCCGATGTAAACGAGCATAAGCTTATTGCCGGATACGGTTTTAGGTTCTAATTCAGTTTACGCAATAGCGATGGGAGGCTGGTAGATCTACGAGCATCCCATCGCAGTATCCCTGCTCAGCTTCATCCCTCACTCTATTCACCACGAAATCACTGCCGCCTTATTATTTCAACTACAACGGGCTTGTGGTCTGACAGACGGTCGCTCAGCACGGAATGTTGGGTAATCGCAAAGTGCTCACTTGCCATTACCCAGTCCCATCGCACGGCTCGGAATCGAAATGTAGAAGTCTCAAGCTCTGGTTTGTAGGTGTGAAGCTCACACTCTCTTGCAAGCTGCCTCAGTGCCGAATTGGAGTCATTCCATCCACAATTGAAATCACCAACTACTATAATTGGAAGATTATGTTCTTTGAGAAACATTGATAGTTGTTTGACCTGTTGCATCCGTTGTTCGAGTCGTAAGAAGTCGAGGTGAACAGAGCAGAATAAAAACTGAAATGCTGAGTTGTCTGGCCAGCTCAGCCGCGCTGCAATAAACCCTTTTCTTGGAAGTGGGAGTCTTTCGGCAAATCGAAATCCTTCTACCTCTCGGAGCGGCAGACAAGAGATTATGCTTGTTCCATAGGAAAGGCGCGGTGCCTTCATGTGTGCAGCACATGCACCGAACGGAAGAGATGAAGAAAGTTCTTTTTGAATATATTCAAGATGATTAAATTGACCGTTCCAGAAAGAAGAGATATCGCATTCCTGCAGACCAGCAAGATCAATATTCTCACGCCTGAGTAGCTCAGCGATCTCTAACAGATTATGGCGTATGGTGGCTTCACCTAGAAATAGCTGGTGCGCGCGTTCGCCTCTTCCATGAGCTATGTTCAGCGAGAGAATACGGAGAGAGTCTTTTCTGGTATTCGCCGCAGATGCTGTCGGTAGACCGCTATCTCGCCTTTCTTGGTCAAGTAGTGTGACCTCAACTTTCACCTGCCTTCCTCTTTCTCCTTGCTCTACGCTAGAGGATGTCCCAGAGGTATCCTCCTTGCTGAAGAACTGCCTCTGCGATATCTCGCTGTAGCTTATCTTCATTTTTATCGATTCTTCTCAGATTCTGATTGATTCGGCGTTTTGCCTGTTGAATGAAGACACGAGTTATTTTGATTTCCGTCTCACACCTTTCTTCGCCCTTTTGTTGAATGAGATGGGTAGTGCGGGAGAGAACGGCTAGCCCTGTCATGAGATCAATGGCAGTGTTCGCTATTCTTTGCGAAATAAATTGCTTTCCAATGATACCCTTCCCGTGACGTCTCAGAATTGATTCAACTGCTCGGGAGAACTCAATGACGTATTGCTCTACTATCGCTGCTTCATCCTCTAATGAGCGGGGAATAAAACTGATACGGTCACGACCAAGCGAAGTAAGTTGTGTGAACTTCTTTGCGGCATAACCGCTGAGAACTCCGAACCCTTTAATGGGGTCATTAAAGATTTTTGCTCCCCCTTGACCAATTTCTTTTAGGTATTCCCCCGCTCCTTTAAAACCTGTTAAGGCAATATAGAGCCGGAGTATCTCGTTCGTTCCCTCAAAGATCATATTAATTCGAGAATCACGCACGATCCGTTCGTAGGGATACTCGCGCATAAATCCATTCCCACCGGCAATTTGTAGGGCATCGTGAGCCACTGTCCAGAGAGACTCAGTGCCAAAAATCTTACTAATTGCAGCCTCTACGGAGTAATCGCGACAACCGACATCGCTGTAGTGAGCCACGAGAGTCATGAGGCTCTCGGCGGCATAGCACAGCACGGTCATACGAGTAATTTTTTCTTTTATTAATTCGAACTCCGCGATAGGACGTCCAAACTGCTTTCTATTTAGTGCCTGTTCTGTTGCGAGTTTAATACACTCTTTCATTCCTCCAACGCAGCCACCTCCTAGTCCGGAGCGACCGCTATTAAGGATAGCCATGGCGATCTTAAAGCCCTTTCCTTCTTCCCCAAGAAGATTCTCAGCAGGGATGTGAACGTCTTGAAACGATACGGTGCATGTCCCACTTGCCCGAATGCCCATCTTGTCCTCTTTAGGACCGGTAGAAATTCCCTCATAGTTTCGTTCGACAAGAAAAGCAGAGAGCTTACCATCCCCGCTATCAGTACGGGCGAAGACCGTGAAGAAGTCAGCGAAGGGACCGTTCGTAATCCAGATTTTTTCACCTGTGAGCAGCCAGCTCCCATCTGCTTGCCGGGTTGCACTGGTCTTAATCGATCCAGCGTCAGAACCAGAGCCTGATTCAGTGAGGCAAAAAGCTGCGATCATCTCTCCTGTCGAGAGCTTTGGAAGATAACGCTTTTTCTGTTCTTCATTTCCAAATAGGAGCAGTCCTCTCATTCCAATGGAACTGTGAGCACCAATGGTGAGAGATGTTGACCCATCATACCGTCCCGTCTGTTGTAGTACTCTTGCATAAGATTTATTCGAAAGCCCCAACCCATCAAACTCTTCTGGAATGATGAGCCCAAAGAGCCCAAGGTCTTTAAGTTGTTCGATATACTCGGTTGGCTGTGATCCCTCGACATCAAACTTTGGGAAGTCTTCCTGGTGCACAGACAAAAACTTATCGATTGAATCCAAGACCAGTTCTAGCGTCTCTTTCTCATCTGGCGCAATTTGAGGAAAGGGAAAGATGTTCTCTTCAACGATATTCCCCAGGAACAAGCTTCTGGCAACGCTCGCCTCTAGGTCGATGGTCTGAGGTGTTTGCGGCATATCGCCGTCGATTGGCTGATCAGCAATGAGCATACGTTTTCCTACAGTTATTGGTTCGTTTATTGTACCTTGCCCTTACTCCATGCAACAACTTGGAATCGTGGGATTTTTGGCTTTTTTTCTTTCACTGAGTATGATGACTCTCGCTCGGCTCTGGGAGCGGATGGGTATAGACACTCAATAAAGGGGGTTTTAATACTCATCGGCTGGGTATAATGACTAGGTATCATTTCAAGTAATTACGATAAATTGTTAGTTCATGAACTCATGAAATCAGGTGGCATAAGGCATGAATAGAATTAGCCGAATTCTCCAAAGTTCTGACTCTAAGTCAACGCGCTCCCGATTATCTCAGTTCACGAACTCTGGTATCTGGATTCAATTCATTGTTTTTTTGGGCTGGCTCGGTTTTGCCCCATTCGGTCTGAATCTTCCGCTTCTTGTGGTTGACAAAGCGTACTCTCAGACGTCTCAGTCGTTAGAGCCTATGGTTCCGCAGATAGATCCGCTCTCCATGCGGAGCGCCCCCGATCCTTCAGAGAGGGAAGAGCCGAGTACGAGCAAAGTATTTGGTGATGTTGAGATTAAGATTCGTGATATTTTTGATCCTCCAACGAATCTTCTCTACAAGCTCGCCAATGATCTAAAAATCAAGACAAAAAAGAGTATGGTGATGCAGGAGGTTCAGTTCAAGAAAGGTGCTCCTTACGATCCATTTCTTGTGTATGAGACCGAGAGATTGCTTCGTCAGCTTCGATATCTTCGTGATGCGAGGGTTATTCCAATTGATAGAGGGAAGGTCGTTGATGTCCGAATAGAGGTTCAAGATACGTGGACGATTATCCCTCAAATGTCATTTTCTTCGGGGGATGGAAGAACTCGACGGGCATTTGGTTTCTCTGAGGGGAACCTACTGGGATACGGGAATAGGGCTGAGGTTCTTTTTCAAGATAATGATGGAGCGGACACACTGCAAGCTGCCTTCGATAGCCGGAGACTCTTTGGGACCAAGTACCAGGGGCAACTTGCTCTGGAGCATGGGGCTGAGGGTGAGCAGTTCTTCTATGATTTTGGAGATCCGTTTCGTTCTCTTGCGCAGGATAATGCGTGGTCACATCAGGCACTTTTTAGCGATACAATCGAGCGCCAATTCATAGCCGGGACAGAACGCTTTATTTATCGGAAAAAGACCACGAGTATCGGAGCATCATACGCCTTCGCCGTCGGTGATCCTCGTAGTGAAATTCGGCGATTTAGTCTTGGCCTTTCCTATCTTTCTGATAGCTTTCGTGCACCCACTGCTCAGGATTATAAGGATGTCAGTGTTGATCCCGCGGACTTGCGACCAGAGGGAGGTGAGCTTGCTGATGATAGGAAGTTCGTAGGACCAGTTCTTTCATACCAGTATATCGAGCAAGATTTTATTCGTCGCAATTACGTTGATCGCTTCTCGAGAGTTGAGGACTTCAACCTTGGCCAGCGATTCGAGAGTAGTGCTCAGCTCGCTCCTGCCTTCCTCGGTTCCCATGATGATGCATTCCTTCTACGAGCTGCCTTTGGTGAGGGATATCGGCTGCGTGAGAGAAGCTTTGCAAGGTGGGAAATGACATTAGATACTCGCTTACTGGCGCATGGTTTTGAGAACTCTATTTTCTCATTAGAGGGTCAATATATATCTCCCTTTGGCCCGGTCGAGTGGGGCAATATACCCTTCGGGAATCATACGTTGCTCGTTCGTTCCTTCGTTGATTATTCTTTCGACCTTGACCCAGATCGAGAATTTCTCGCAGGTGGAGACAACATATTGAGGGGATATGATGCGAGAACATTCTCGGGTGATAAGCGGTTTGCCCTTAATATCGAGGATCGAGTCCATATTGTTGATAACCTTTATGATTTCTTTAGTCTCGGAATGAGCTTCTTTGTTGATATTGGTGGAGCTACTCATGAGCCAATAAGAGAGCTTTTTACTGATGAAATGTACTCTGATGTTGGTTTCGGGCTGCGAGTCGGTTTCCCGCGTTCGAACGGAGAGCGTGTGGTGAGAATTGATGTGGCTGCTCCCTTGCGAGATGGGCTAGATGGCAGTAGTGCTTGGGAGTTTCGAATTATATTCTCTGGGGGCCAGCTCTTTGGGTCTCAGCTCGGCACTGAACGGCTCTTGGCTAATAGGGTTGGTGTGGATCTCGGTTTCTAGTCCGCGTGAGCTTTGAATCTGTTCAGACCCCTGGTGGGCTAATTTTTTGCGAAAAAAAACTCCACCCCGTCTGCGATCAAGTCGAGACGGAGTAGAGTATTACTAACTACAATAGAGGGAAAATTACTTCCTTCTACGTGTCGCCTTTCTCTTTCGAGCAGGCGCCTTCTTAGCAGTAGACTTCTTAGCAGCCTTACGCTTAGTAGCCTTCTTAGCAGTCGACTTCTTAGCAGTAGACTTCTTAGCAG
>RFPC01000071.1 GCA_009926305.1 bacterium | reverse complement strand
TCTTAAAAGCAAGTTTTCGGTGTCTACAACGAAAGAAGAAACGCTTCTCCTCTACCAAACTCTCTCTCCTGTAGACTCTCTGGTCAGAGTCTCTAAGCCGTTTGGAGTGAGTTTGCCTGTTGTTTTCACCGAAATTTTGCTTCACTCTTCTGTGTGCGTGCACTTTATGACGTTCCTCATAAAGTGGCGCAGCAAGGTGAGCGGGCACTCTATATTCGCTGAAAAATTTCTTTCAAGTAATATTCAAAAAAAATTTTTTCATGTCGATGATCATAAATAATTTCAAAGATTTTCTTTCGAATTTTTTTTCGTACTAAAAGTGAACTAAACCTCGTGAAAAATTTTTGGGTCGAAAACAGCAGGTGATGGAAGTCGAAAAGTCAGTGCAAAACGAGATTAAACAGCAAAGAAACACTATTTTAAAACGGCAGATCGCAACGTTTGTGCTACTTTCACTGGCTGTTTATGGTGGTACTGGTGAACTGTCAGCCTTTCTCTCGACGCTGCTGGGAGGAACGGCGATGACAGCCATCCTCGTTCTCTTCACCACGGTCGCTCAATTTTTATTCGAGGGCATCACGATTCAACCCCCAACAGAAGAGGGTGAGCAGAACGCACCCGCACCCTCTTCTGATGCGAGCCCTAATCAAACACAGCCAGTGCTTGAAGCAGAGGAGGTAAGATCGCTTGAAGAAGGGGGAGATACCTCGAAGGACGGGGAGGAGCCCCCTGAGTGGGGTCTAACTGGAAGAGGAGCGCTGGCTATTCTGCTTATTCCATTGAAATTCTTCATTTTACTGATTCCACTTTTTGTATTTCGCCAGTTTGGAAAGGATGGCCTCGCTTTTTTCGTTGTAGGGCTACTCCTTAGCGTGATTCCAACTTTCTTTCGAAGTTCGGGGAATGCCCCTAAGGGGTGATGTAGCAGAGTAAAGAAATATTCCCGATCTGGTTGCATTATTGTTGAATATTCAGGAGTATTTGGAGCCGGAGAGACAAGGATGGAAGCACACTACACATACTTGGATAACATTTGGCCCCAAGTGGGCGAAGGAGCGGTTACGCTTGCTGCAGAGACTCAGAAGAGCGTCACCGCTGTCTTTGTTGCCGCTCTATTCATCCTGTTAGGGGCGAGCTACGTCCGTCGTAGAGCTTTAGCTTCCGCTAAAGAGGGTGGCGTATCGCCGTATGTGATACCAAGCAGGCGCCCTTCTTTTTTCGGTATCCTCGATTTTTTTATGGAAACGTTCGTGAGTTATCACGACTCCGTGGCAGGTAAGCAAAACAGGAAATACGTTCCTTTCACTGCTTCAATCTTCTTTTTCATTCTCGCCCTGAATGTTCTTGGCCTTATCCCAGGGATGCCAGCGGCCACTACCACGGTTTGGCTGAATGTTGCGATGGCAATTGTTGTGTTCGTTTATTTCAACGTAGAGGGGATGAAAGAGCACGGTGTCGTGAACTACATGAAGCATTTTCTCGGCCCTCTTTGGTGGATGGCGCCGATGATGCTCGTCATTGAGATGGTGAGTCTTTTCATGAGGATTTTAACTCTGAATTTAAGGCTGTACTGGAACATCAATGCCGACCACATTGTTCTCGGGATTTTCACGGACATGCTCCCTACTGGCATGGCAGCCCCGTTTTACGTTCTTGGATTCTTCGTCTCATTCATGCAGGCCTTCGTGTTTGCAACACTGACAATGGTGTATATCGTTCTAGCAACTCAACATGAGGAAGGGGCGCACCACTGACCGACGGAGAATGCGGAGAGTCTCAAAACCTTTTTGCTCGCGAGATGCGGAAGAGGGGAGAGAGAAATTTTGTGTTATAAATTAACTTCTTTAAGAGAGAGATAAGGAGAGACATGAAGAAGGTAGAGATATTGATACTGAGCGTGATTGCCGTTCTATTTGCAGCAGATCCAGCACTTGCGGCTGAAGAAGGCGCTGCGGCATCCAAGCTAGGACACATCGGTGCAGGAGTAGCTATCGGGCTGGCAGCACTTGGTGGAACTCTTGGTCAGTCAAATGCGGTAAGAGCAGCGCTTGATGCTATTGGAAGAAACCCTTCAGCGAGCGGTCAGGTCTTCAATCCGATGATTATCGGACTTGCTCTTATTGAATCTCTCGTGGTTCTCGCGTTTGTTATCGCGTTCTTCCTTTTATAGGATTCCTCGAGGGGAAACGCCGGGGGCGTAGTTACAACAGTAGAGGGGATGCGAATTCTCCTACGAGCGAGTAACCAGCAGAAGAGGCGTTTTTAGCGAAAACCGCTGGTTTCCGGGGTGCCGGACCAGCGGTTTTTTTGTATCGAACGGGCGCAACTCAGTTTGCCTGCTCATTAAACGGTCAAATCCTTCACTCTTTGCCCTTCACTCTTTGCCCTGTCGTCCTAGTTGCACTGTCGTCCTAGTTGCGCTTTCGTCCTAGCGCTTTCCGGGTGTTGTAGCGCCCCCTTCTTCGATGAGCACCCGTTGGGATACGGACGGGCGAGACGCGCGCTCATATTCGGTGAACACTTACATGAAAGTGTGCTCCTTCCTCACGGTCACTCCCACCAAGTCTTTACCACCCCAAAGAGGCTCCGTCCGTACTTTAGATTCAATCGGCCGGTCACTCCCACCAAGTCTTTACCACCCCAAAGAGGCTCCGTCCGTACTTTAGATTCAATCGGCGCCTACTCGGAGAACTCTACGCGGCGGCTAAGCTTTCAGCTGGACTTCCCTGGGCCCTCTAGCTCTAGGAAATAGATCCTCCTGAACGCCCCTCTACTTACTGGGCAGCCTTAATGAAACGAGTATTTGAGATAGACCCACTGGAGTGCCCTGAATGCAGCGCGACAATGAAAATCCAAGTATTCATCCAAGAACAATCCGAAATTAAGCGGCTCTCTGAAAATCTCGGTGAAGTTCCATGGAGAACTCCACCTCCTTTCAAACACGCTACTTAGCCAACTTACAACGCAGTGAAAGATATCGGCGCAGTAACTGAGCGTCCAAAAATTTGGGAAACTCACCGAATTCTGTCACTTGCTTGACCTTGATGCAGGTTCCGCCCTCTTCGGTGACTGATTCGGAAAAAATCCACCTCAAAAACAGCGCCATGAAACATAGAACACTTCATATAGAGCCCCATCAAATGTAGTTATCAGCGAATATACCGCTTTTAAGATTTCCTACCTGTAAAGCTGACTGTCCCCATCATTATCAGCGCCGTCTGGGTCGTCGCAGATGTCCTCCACAAGTTTTCGTCGGCCCAACTTTGGGAAGATGTTTCACTCGGCGTGATAGGCAGTGCGATAGCCATCGTTTGAGGAATTCGAAGCTTAAAGAAGCGATTGAAAAGCGGAACAGGTGAAACCGTGCCGAGAAACATTACTCCGTAAGGAGATGTTCGACGACCAGCTCGTTGTTATCAACCGCTTCACATAGGGTAGCCATCTCTTGATCCCCTGCTTCCTCAACTGAAGCAGACGAACGTTTATTTGTGTTTGCACTTGTATACATACCGGCATCTTCTCCGGGACACAACTTACACTTACCGCAAGAATCAATCACTGTGACCGTTCCGGTACACTCGACGAAGTGTTGGTATTGGGTTGTGGTCATGGCGACAGCGATTAAACTTACTAAATCTAGCCACTGCATTCCGCTGGGCCCACGCACCGGACTCTCTTCTGTCGTCTTGGTGATTCGTTCTTCGAAGGAGAGATCAGGTATTTCGTCATAAGTGCGAGATAATGCGCAGTTTCGAACCCACCTCGCCCTACAGTTGCTTTTGTCACAATCGTTAAGGCCAGCCGCATCGCTTGCAGCCCGCTCTAGGTCCTTCTTACAACGGCTTTCAGCTTCCGCCTTTGCTTTCTCCTCAGTTGGTTTTTTGGAGGATACCCCTTTGCCTGATACGGAGAAATTACCGCTCACTGATTTGCCACAAAGTGGCTTAGGGAGTGAGGAAACTGGTTCAGCAGAGGCAAAGTGGATAGGGAGCGCAAGAAGGAATAGGAATCCGAGCATCAGACGACCGCCCAAAAATTCGAAGGGATTGGAATATCGTAAAACCATGAGTTCTCCCCGGAAGAAAATAAAGAGAAAAAACCTCTACAGCAGAGACATTATTGACCTGTCCTTAGGTTATGGCGCCTAAAGGCTTAAGGAAGTCCTAGTTTTTTCATTTTTTTCAACGTCTAAGAAAAAAACCTACTGAATTTTGCTCAAATTTGGTTCCAAGTAATTGAAAAATAGGCTGCCTTTCAAGTACCAGCATCTTTTTTATAGGGGGCATTCAGGCTCTGAACCTCACAGCCTTTCCCTCCCTAGCCAGCATTAGCTCATTAAAGCTATTCCTAGGCACTACCAGATAAGAGAGGCATGGAGGCTGCCATTAATAGAAGTCCGAGAGCGATTCGAAATTGTTTAGCAGATATTGAGATAAACGCCCTATTTCCGAGATGAACACCAACCAGCATCATTGGGATAATGGTAAGGCTGAGTACTATTTCTCTGATTGATAGCAGACCATTAATCCAAAAGGTTGACGTTTGCGCGATTGCTGCAGGAATAAAAATAATAACAAGAAGTTTTCTTAGGAACTCCTTGGGCAAGTAGCTTCCAAAGTGGATCACTAATAGCGGTGCATTAATCCCAATGAAGCCTCCACAAAGTCCAGCAAATGCAGCTATAAGGAGGTCTGCCATAGTTGCAACTTTATACCTGCCTTCATTTGGTGAAATAGCGACATCGCTCAGAAGGAACCAGAGACTAACTAAGAGAAATATTACTCCCAATACTAGCTTAAAAAGCATTGGATCGATAAGGCTAAGAGCTTGAGCCCCAAGCACCGAGCCTACGACCATCGCGATCGTAATCGGCAGCCAGAAAGGCTTTGGCAACGTAACAGAATCTATCTTCAACATTGCAAATCCTCCAAAGACATTGATGAAGGAGGCAATTACAATGCAAGACTTAGGTTCTAGAAAGAACGAGCATAGACTAACAAGGACGGTGGTTGTTCCCGTTCCCATCAAGCCTTTCAGATAAAATGCGAGAAGTCCGATAATTGATACAAGAACAAATTCATGCAGTTCAAACATTTTTATCCTAGAGGAAAAGCTTTATACGCACCTCCATACGAATCATATCTGTTTAGCCTAGTCGTGAAGAGACTCTAGCCACCGCTCTGCCTCTAGAGCGGACATGCACCCAGTCCCGGCCGCGGTAATCGCCTGTCTCCAGTCGTGGTCTTGAAGGTCACCGCACGCAAATAGTCCTTCTATATTTGTCTTTGTGGAGTTTGGCGCCGTTTTTACATAGCCATTCTCATCACATTCTACAAAATTCTGTACGAGCTCCGAATTTGGGATGTGTCCAATAGCGATGAACACAGCCGATACGGGAATATTTTCATCCTGATTCGAATCATTCTTAAACAGAGTCACCGACTGGACCCCGTCTTTCTTTGAGCCATGGACCTCTTTTAACTCCCTATTCCAGAGCACTTCTATTTTATCATTCTTTAACACTCGGTCAGCCATAATCTTTGAGGCCCTGAGCTCATCTCTACGGTGTACAAGATAAACCTTTGAGCCAAATCTCGTTAAAAAGTTCGCCTCTTCACACGCAGAGTCTCCACCGCCGATAACCATAATAACTTGGTCGCGGAAGAATGCCCCATCGCACGTAGCACACGTTGAAACGCCAAACCCCATGAGCTCTTGTTCTCCTGGCACATGAAGGAGTCGCGGGGTGGCTCCAGTTGCAAGAATAAGCGCATCAGCTGAATAGGTGCCCTGGTCACCTTGAAGGATAAAGGGCGTTCCGGTCGCGGAGATTTCTTTAATGGTGTCGGTGATAATGGTCGTTCCAAACCGTTTTGCCTGAGCCTCCATATTTACCATGAGATCAGGGCCCATTATGCCTTCTGGAAATCCAGGAAAGTTCTCCACCTCAGTGGTCGTAGTCAGTTGCCCTCCAGGAAGGGGGCCATGAATCAGGAGAGGCTCAAGATTAGCACGAGCCGTGTATACCGCTGCGGTAAGTCCCGCAGGCCCTGAGCCAAGAATAATTACATTACGCTTCTGATTTTCCATCCAATGTTCTCCACGTTCTCTGTAAACAACAGTTTCCTCCGTACCATACACGAGAAACTTTCTAAATTACTCCCCTATTTGTTAAAATTTTCTATTTTCAGAGACCTTTTTCATGCATGACAATAGAGCTGGATGAGAGTTAAGCCAGAAGGAGAGGATACGAGTGAGAGCCTTAAAAAAAGTCCTTATCGCTAATCGGGGAGAAATTGCACTTCGAATAAAGCGCGCAGCACAAAAGCTGGGGATCGTTCCCGTAATGATCGCCTCAGAGGCTGATCGGGAGTCTCTTCATGCCCTTCCACAAGAGGCTGATGGAGACAGTGGACATCAGGTCATGTACCTGAGTGGCAACACAGCGCAAGAAACATACCTCAACGGCAAGGCGATCCTTGCGCTCGCTAAAGAGGCTCAGTGTGATTCAATTCATCCTGGCTATGGGTTTTTGTCTGAAAATGGAGATTTTGCCGAACAAGTGGGCGCAGCAGGTTTGAAGTTTATTGGGCCAACACCAGAGGTCATTCGGCTGATGGGAGATAAAGTAGCGGCAAAAGCAGTGGCATCAAAAGCCGGAGTGCCAATAGCAAGCTCGGTAGAAGTAAAGGATCCAGCGCGCGCCCTGAAAAAGATAGTCAAGGATGTCGGTTTTCCCATTCTTTTAAAGGCGCAGGCAGGAGGTGGGGGCCGCGGAATGCGCCTTGTAAAAGATCCCGATTCCTTTCTCAAGGAATGTGAGCGCGCAAGTGCCGAAGCAAAGAAGTTTTTCTCAAACGAAAATATTTTTGCCGAACGTTATATTGAGTCTCCTCGTCACGTTGAGGTTCAGGTCTTCGGGGATGGAAAGGGAAAAGCTTTTCATTTGGGAACAAGGGATTGCTCTACTCAACGACGACATCAAAAGCTTGTCGAAGAAGCCCCGGCCCCATTTTTATCTCCAGCAGTCCGCAAAAAGCTTCACGAGAGCGCCGTATCACTTGCCGAGCAGGTTCAATACGAGGGAGCTGGAACAGTCGAGTTTCTTGTTCAGAATGAAAATATATTTTTTCTTGAAATGAATACTCGAATACAAGTTGAACATCCAGTTACTGAGATTGTCTACGGAATTGATCTCGTTGAATGGCAATTTCGTGTTGCCGCAGGCGAGTCGCCGCGCGCGCAAGACTTTGTGAAAGAGCCAACAGGGCACAGCATTGAGTTTCGTATTTATGCAGAGAATCCAGCGCATGGTTTTGTTCCATCACTGGGAACGATTCGTGCTTTTGATGTTCCAGATTCTTATGACTTTTTTCGGAATGAGCCTTCTGTGCAACGGGGAAGCATCATAAGTCCATATTATGACGCGCTCTTAACAAAGATTATTGTTTCTGGCTATGACAGAGATGACGCTCTTCAAAATGCGAGAAGAGTATTAAAAGAGTGTCGCATTGAAGGTGTGGAGAGCACCCTTCCGTTTCATCATTGGTTATTACATGAGAGCTCTTTTCCATCTGCACCATTTGAGATTGGATTCCTTGATAGAGAATTTTCCACAGAGAAGTTAGAGAATGTCTCTTTGTATGAACGGATTGACCCGGAGAACAAGAATCACGGCACTGATGCTGCCCCAGTTGAGCGACTTTCAGTCAAAGAGCGCTCTACGGGAGATGCGAGTTATATTGAGATAGTTCACCGAAAAGATGGATTATTTGAGGGACGCAGGTTTAGCGAGAAGAATATACTCGTCTCCTCCGTGATGTCACATACTCGATCAGGAGTGCTTGCCTCTTTAGAGCCTTGATTCCTTCTCATGGGAGGCGAACGAGAAGGGGCTGGATATTTCGATTCTTTTACGGGTGCGCGGATGATAGAAGGCCATGTGTTCAGCGTGCAGCGCAAATGGCCTTGAGCAATTCTGAAAAGGCGCTATGTCACTCAGAAAATTTTCGAGTTTCAATGTGGAGCCATAAAGAGCATCACCAACAAGCGGATGTCCCAAGTGCGCTAGCTGAGCTCGAATCTGGTGCCGAAATCCAGTGATTAGGTTTATACGAAGAAGAGAAGAGAGATTTTTCGGATCATCTCTATCGGTGAGGTGCTCTTTGGGAGCAAGAGTTAAGGTAGAGTGCTCGGAGCGCGGAACTTTTCGTTCAGACACAAGGACTTTTTGCGACCGGCGATATCGTCCATACAGATATCCATTAAGGGTAGTCGGCTTGGTGATTTTGCCCTCAACGACACAGAGATATCTTTTTTCTATTTTCCCATCGTGAAAGTCTTTTCGAAGGTGCTCATAAAAAAACGGATTCTTTGCAACGAGCAAGAGGCCGGATGTTTCCCGGTCAAGTCGGTGACAGACTCCACAGTCGGCATTATAGCGCGCCTCGGAAGAGCGGCTCATGCTCGAAGATTCTTCACATTTCGGATGGAAGCGAGCAAGCCACCCCGCTACAGAGCTGCCAGGGGGCTCTCCCTCCTGACGTGTTGTGGATAGCCCTGGTGGTTTAATACAGACAAGAAAGTCGTCTTCCTCGAGGAGAACAACTGGCTCGACCTCGCTCCTCTGGCTCGAATCGGACTCTTCGCTACCTATTTTGAGGGTCTTCATCGAGCGCTCTTTTAGTGATACTGCCCAAGGTCATCGGTTGAACTTTTTGCATTATCAAGCTCTGCAATAGCGGCAGCAAAAAGAGTCAGGATCTCACCTCGAACATCAGCAAACTCTTGTTGAAGAGTTGCGAGCCGTTGATCGAATTCCTTGGTTGACCAGTGGGGAGGCGTCTTGCCTTTCGTTCGTTGTTTTGTTCTGAAGCGGGAACGTGCAATTCGCGCCTCAAATGCTTGATTGAGGAGGGACGCTCGTTGAGCGAAAAGAGACTCGAGTTTTGGCAGAGAGCGAACACTGCTTCCCTCCAGTTCGGCGATAACGATCAACTTATTCAGGAGGTCAAGATGATGCGAAGCGCTTTTTGCGATCAGCTCTGGAGACCACTGGATCCACTCAAGATAGAGCGCTTTCGGAAGCAGACGTTTTGCAACAACAAGCCGGTTGTCTCGTATGGCAGCATCAAGGTCTTGAAACACTCGAACGCGCCTTCGAAACAACAGCCTCTCGTGAAACCCACGTAGAGAGCTCGAAGTGGAGCCTGATTTCGCTTGAGTGCTTGCGGTTGCTCGAGAGGCGGTGCCTTGACCGAAAAGGGGCGATAGGAGAGCAAAGAGCAGCCAGAGAAGGGTCCAAATGCCGAGCACAAGGAGGAAAAGAGAAATAATCAATGTAGATGTTGAGACCATACTATTAGTGTATATCATGGAAGCAGAAAGCGCAGCTCATGAGTCAACAAGAGTAGGAGAGTTCGAAGTGCCAACACGATCAGAGGTTTTAAAACGATATACTGGAGGTCCGCAAACAGGCGTATTTACCGATGGCGGCGCTAGTCCGAATCCAGGGCCGGGAGGCTGGGGACTTGTACACGTGGTCAATGGAGAGATCCTTCATGAGGAGCATGGATATGAGCAGGATACAACGAATAATCGTATGGAGCTCACAGCCCTGATACACGCTCTTAAGCTCGTGTCTCCCGAGGAAGAGATAACGGTCTATTCTGATAGCGATCTTTGCGTAAAGACGATTAATGAATGGGCCGCAGGGTGGGAGGCTCGTGGATGGAAGCGAAAATCAGGCCCTATTAAGAATCTTGAGCTCGTTCAAGAGCTCTACGCATTGAAGCAGGAACGTCCTGGCGTAACTCTTCAGTGGATTAAGGCGCACGATGGAAGCCGATGGAATGAGTACGCGGATGCTTTAGCCACTGCATGGATGCGAGAAGAGTAAAGTAGCCATGTTCGACTTTGAGGATTAAAACTCAAATCGCTGAGCGCCGTTCGGAATAGTGACGAAAAGCTTTCCATCAGGAAATACTAGCGATCTCCCGGCTCCATCAATCGCTTCTACTCTCACATTCGTTCCAAAAGCTGCCCCGGGCTTATTTGCTCGAGCCGTTGTGCCACGACCGTTACTGGGCCCACTTCCTTCCAGCACTGTCGTCTCATTGACGATAACAGTTACTCCTGCCGGATTAAGCAGGACGACTAAATTCCCGTTTCTCTCAGAGCTTGGCTTCCAGAGAAAATTAGAGACGGTGGCGCCAGGGGTTGAATTTCCCTTACCAGGAGCGCTCGCGCCTGGGAGTTCTTCGTTAGGGATATCGTCTTGTACCTCACTGGCTTCAAGAAGCGATTGGTAGCAGCCAGCTACTAGGGCTTGGCCACAGTCACCAGCGCTCGATACCTCAGCGGCTCGCTTTTCGAGAAGAGATTCTGCCAGGCTATCTCCAAAGTTGTTAATAATATCTCCAACAATAGAGAGCGCTCCATCGGCAGTAACAAACTGACAGTCATCGGTATAGAGAAATCCATCTGCACCAAAGGCAGAAATGACAGCGGTCGCTCGACTGCCGGCTGATTCAGACATTTGCTCCGAGAGCGCGCGCAGCTTCACGACTTGAGCCCCCGAGTCTTTAAGAATAACAACAGATCCAGGAGTAGAGCCCGGCCCGAGGATTCTGACCGATACCCCCTGTTGGTCCGTAATCGGATTTCTTACTTCACCTCCGAGGGGAACACCGCAAAATGTGCTGAACGCTCGACCACTATCTCCGCTAGAGTTCGACGTACTTCTCGAATCATCATCAGTTTCTTTTGAGCATCCAACTAGCAGGCATAGTAGAGTGAGGAAGCATAGGAGGGCGAAGAGGGGGAATTGCTGCGTTCTTTTCATGTTTTTGAAAACCTCTGAGTTTAACCTTTCGGTTGTTGTATTCGGCAAGATGGACTGTTCTCTTGAGATTGATAAGGTATCGAATTTAGCATATTTTTTTATCATTCTGCCTGTGAGGGAACGTTTTCATGGTTATACGGGCAGTGACGACAACAAGAGCCGCAACAGACCCCTCTCTCAAGATGGAACTTGGAGGTAAAAACGAGAGCACCTGTCTCTGGGTCAAGATACGAGCTTTCTCCTTTATGGAGTGCCTCTTGATGGAGGCGTTCCCAGAGTTTTTCCTGTTTTGAGGTTTTCATCGTAACACCGCAACCAAGACATTTAAGAAGTAAGAGACTGCTCAGAGTGGGCTTGGATAAGATCGGCCCAAAGGGTCTGAGGAATGAAGTTCACATTCATGTATGCGTAGGTAGACTTTGAATTCTCATATTTTTGCGAGAACATCCTATGCCTTTCTACTATTGTCTGAGCATATGCGCGCACACTTTTTGGAATAGCCTTTTTTCTTTTCAGGGCCGTACCGAG
>RFPC01000070.1 GCA_009926305.1 bacterium | reverse complement strand
GGGCAGCGCATACGGGAGCGTTTACAGAAAGAAATTCTCTTCAATGTTAGTTTGCAGGTTGAGTTCGGAGATGGAGATGATGCGTTCTTGGTAAAGGGGCGTGGAGAGCTACAGTTGGCAATTTTAATTGAGACGATGAGGCGAGAAGGCTTTGAGCTTTCAATTGGCAGGCCGCAAGTTCTTTTCAAAGAGGAGGCAGGTCAGCAGTTAGAGCCGATTGAACACTTACAAGTGGATTGTGATGAAGCATATCTTGGTATCGTCACTGAGAAGCTCTCGATGCGGAAAGGGAAGATGCTCAATATGCATAATGGGGGTTCAGGAAGGGTGCGAGTTGACTTCTCTATCCCATCAAGGGGCTTAATCGGGTACCGCAGTCAATATCTTACCGATACTCGCGGAACGGGTATTATGAATTCCTATCTAGAGGGATATGAGCCATACCGCGGGGATTTTCCTTCTCGGACCACAGGTTCACTTGTGGCAGATAGAACGGGAGAAGGTGTTGCATATGGATTATTCCATTTACAGCCGCGAGGTCGACTGTTTGTCTCCCCAGGAGAGCCAGTATATGAGGGGCTTATTATCGGAGAGCATACTCGAGGAAATGACTTGAATGTAAATCCATGCAAAGCCAAAAAGCTTACGAATATGCGGGCATCAGGAAAGGATGAAAATATTCAGCTAACACCTGTTACGCCAATGACCTTAGAGAAGGCGATTGAGTTTATTCGGGAAGATGAATTGGTTGAGGTTACTCCGAAGAATATAAGGCTCAGGAAAACAAAACTGAATGCGAATGACAGAAGAGACCGTCTGTAGCGAGTTTTCCCTGTAAGTGCTTTTCACGGTAAGAGACGAGGATGAGAGACCGAGGGCGCGCTCCTCTTGGTATTCCCTTTTCCTGTCGAGAAAGCCAGAAAGCCCCGACTAAAATCCAAGTAAATACAGTATATTAAAAAAAAATTTGATAAAAAATGCAAAAATAAAGCACATTCTTCCAACAGAGGGCATAACTTTTGTGACTTCTAAGTTGGGGATGCCAAGGTCGCTACTATCACCTAATCCCCCCCCCCACAGACCTTGATAGTAGCGGCCTTGGCCCCTTTTTTTTAGCTTTCCTTCTTTCAAGCACACAGAGAAATATTTACTTCCGCCTGATTAATCTCTCGAGATGTGGAGCGAGGAATTCTTGAAGTGCCTCACTTGTATTTTTTATCCCTCCTTGAAAACGGAGTCGATGTAGCAGAACATGCGGCAGGATAGTTTTTAGATCATCTTCATCAGCAAAACTTTTGCCGTTTACAATAGCATGTCCTCGGAGAGCTTGTTGAACCATTAACGCGGCTCGCGTTGATGCTCCGAACTGAAAGAGTGAAGCCCGTCTTGTGTCTTGTACGATATCAACTATGGTTTGCTGAATTTCTTTACTGACATGTACTTGGCGCGTAACCTCTTGAGCGTGAAGAATACTTGACCGAGTAGTAACTGGTTGTATGGCCTCAGCTCGATTAATGATTTCCTCGTGATGATCAAGAATTTCTACCTCTGTCTGAGCATCTACATACGACATTGGAATACGTAGTAAAAAGCGATCAAGTTGTACAAGTGGAAGAGGATATGTTCCCGCGAGATCGAGCGGATTTTGCGTTCCTACTACGAAAAAGAGCTGGTCTAGCTTGTGGGTCGTATTATCGATGGTAACTTGTTTTTCTGCCATGCATTCGAGGAATGCAGCTTGTACTTTTGGACCCGTTCGGTTCAGTTCATCTGCGAGCACAATATGAGCAAATACTGGTCCCCGAACAAAATGAAAAGTGCCACTCTTCGGTTCGAATATATTTACCCCGAGAACATCACCTGGAAGCATGTCGGGAGTAAATTGAATTCGTCGAAACGGAATCACTCCTTCTGGTACGTTACTCTCGCTTGCATCTTCTTTGATCAGCCGTCCGAGAGTTTTTGTCAGCAATGTTTTACCAGATCCTGGATAGTCTTCTAAAAGGACATGTCCATCCGCGAAAAGCGCCGTAAGAACCAGAGTGATAGTATCAGAGCGCCCTCGAATCACTGAGCTGAGAGCCGCATGAAGTTTCCCTGCCGTTTCCACAGCCGCGGCAATGTTTTCCGAGTTATTTCTTTCTGTTTCTTCCATTGATACTTCCATTTTTTATCCTCCCTTATCTTACCGCAAGCAATTGGTCTTCTACCACTCTACGTTTCCCTTTTCTTCCTTGAAAAGCAGTTCTCATTTCGGCTTTGCATAAACCTCGTTTGCGAGTTTCAAGATAACCTCAGAGAGGTCATCGCCAGTGACGACAAACGGACTTGAGAGACCTGTTCGAGAATTAAATCGCAGGCTGTGTTTCCCAGTGTCCGTTAACCCGTGCGTAATCAGGAACTCGTGTTGTCGGGTTGAGTCAATCAAAAATGGGCTCTTGTCAAAGATTGAAGGCCGTTCTCCCGTCGATGATGAGAAGTTGACGGGAAGTCTCAGCCCATAGCTTGGAATGCTCATTTTATTCAATGTAAATCCAATGAGCAGCAGGTCCTCATATTCAGCATCTTCGGGACGAATATGCTGCGCCATAGTGAGCACGAGATGTAATGTCGCGGCAGCATCTGCAGGCTTCCTGAGCCTCTTTCGTATCTCCCTTAGTTCGTTGAGCCCTTGAGCTTCATCTCCATGGTGTAATTTGTTCTCTGCAAGGTAGAGCTGGTAATAGTTCTGTGCTGGTCCGCGATCTTCCTCTTGTATGAAGAGCGTGATACGCCTTTCAAGGGTTTTTGCAGGCATGCGTGACAGTACATCTCCAAGCAAACTGTAATCGAGGAGACTATCAGTATTTCGAATATAGATATCTTCCGCATTTTCAAGGTCGTCAATAAGTAACTGCAAAACTCTACGATTGAGCCACCATGATCTTATTTTAAGATTTATCCTTTGCCATGTTCGTTTGAGAGATGACATGAAACTCTCTGAAGACGGATGTAAAACTGCTTGGCGACGTAGTTTCTGACGAAGAGCCGTAGCAAGAGAGCTCAGCGCTCCAGCCTCCAGATCCTCAATATCTGTTCCGATTCTCCCGAACCATTGTTGTCTTTGAAGAGCAGTGGAGAGGTGCTCAATTGCCTTATCTACTTCACCCCAATAGAGACTTATTCGTCCACGAATAAGATGAACAAGGGCGCGATGTTCTTCCCCGTTCCTGAGTGGAAACTGAGCCACACAAGACTCGAAGTTGTCAACTGCATCACTGGCTCCGCGAAGATCGAGTCGCTCTAGACGGATAATTGCAAGATTCAAACTTGGTAAAACATGTTGACAACCATCAGGAAGAGAAACGGCTTGCATCCATGAGCGCTCAGCTGATTGCTCTTGAAATGTTTCTCTATAGACTTCTCCAACATTATTAAGAGGGGTAGCAGCGTTACCCTCTTGAGAGCCCAGGGAAAACTCATGGGCAATAGCTTGACGAAATATTTCTATTGATAGATCTCGATCATTTCTGAGTGAGAGAAGGATTCCGAGCACATTCAGGTTTCTCCCTACATCGACTCCAATTGCTAGACCAAAGCGTGCTATTTTAATCGCTTCATCGATTTTTCCATTTTTCATGAGAATCCACGCACGAGATGCAGGGTACCAATTTTGGTAATAATTATAGGATTCATATTCATCGAGAGCAGCGAGCGCACCTTCATAATCATCCAGACTGAGTCGCGACTCTGCAAGCAGATGGAGATAGTGTGCATGAGTTGCAGCAGTAAGGGGGTCCCCATAGGGCGGAGGACCTGCTTGTAGTTGTAATAATTGAAGAGCTCGACGGATATATTTGAGTGCTAGTTTAAAGTGGTGGACATGCGCTATGTAGTAGGCAGCGAGCATTCCGTGCGCTTGATAACTTTCGGGATTCTTCGAGAGAGCAAGAAGTAATTTCGTGCGGGCATCGAGGGGACGCTCATCTTGAAAGAGTAATTCAGCTTCTCTGAGCAGTTCATCATGTGTCTTTGTGGTATCGACCTGCAGTGTTTCATCAGTATATGGACGAGAATTCGGATCAAGAGGATCAAGAATTGTAGTTTCAGCAACAGCAGTGCCTGCGAGTAGGGGTAGGAAGAGAGGCAAAGTCAGGGCTAGTAGAGAAAGTATGCTACGGACCAACATCTTATTATCCATGAAGAAGATTGAGCGGATTTACCAGTGACCAAACTCTTTTTCTAATCGAAAAATGTGATAGCTCTTTCATGTCAGCGTAAATGGCACTGTTTATCTCCTCTTTTGTGTTTTGTGTATCATTTCCATAGCGAAGCATGTGATAGAGTCGCCAGATCTGAACTGGAAAGGCTCCAGTATCCTGGTTAAGGCGATTCAAGTGTTCACGGTGAGTTTCTGCGAAAAGTCTTGGATAGCCATAATCTTGTAGTCGTACAGAAATTGCAGTGTGTGCACGAATTAATCTCTTTGAGAGTGGTGCTGGCAGTAACCAGCCGTAGAGTAGAATCAGCTTTCGTCCAAGCAGGAGTACGTACAACCCGATAGCGAGGTAGAGTATTGAAGTTGTCGAGGGAATCCATGGTCGGGAGGGTTCTTCAAAGGTCTGTTCGTCCTCATAGGACTCTGGTGGAATCAAGGCGTTCTCTGCTCCAATGAGTCCCATCAGTTCTTCAAGCAGTTGCGCATCTACTTCGGTATCAGCATGGCTTTCTACCTGTTCGGGTTGGACGTCAAACGGAACCCAGCCCGCGCCTTCAAAATATGCCTCCGCCCACGCATGCCGGTCGCTCATACGTAAAAGGATATGTCCGTCACGGGCCTGGCTGAGATCGGTGAGGTATCCAGTCGCAATGCGCGCAGGAATGCCGAGAGAGCGAAGCATGTAGGTCGTAGCATGCGCAAAGTGAACACAATAACCACGCATATCACCAAAAAGAAATGGAGCAACAGGATCTTCAGTTGGATCAATCTCATGATTGGGACTGAGAGTATAAATTGCATTCTTATTGAGGTATTCGACAATCAGCGAAGCCCGTAGAGCCGGGTTTTCTTCATCTCCTACAATGGAGCGAGCAATTTCTGCATATTTTTGATTTGAATGTTCTTTCAGGTAGAAGTTCTTCGTTTCCAGGGGCCATTGTGAGTGACCTCTCGGCTTTTGCGTGAGTGAATCTAAAGAATAAGCAGCTGCCACAGAATATGCTCGATAGACTCCTCGGAATCGTTCGGGTGATGGATTTTCAAGGGGTTCTACTGAGATGGGATAGTCCACCGTGAAAACGACATTATGATCCGATAATAAATAGACAGAATGCGGAACGGGAACTCGTTCAAAGTATTCCATTCGCTCTTGCCCTCGAAAAAACTGATTCGGGGAAGTTCCAGGAACATCATCATCAAACCCTTCAATGGCTTCAACAAGCTCCCTTCCATTGAAGGCAGAAAGCGCGCCCTCTCTCAGGTATAACATCGGAGAAAGAGGATTCTCAGGATAATCCCCTCGGAGACGCACAAGTGCTGCAGGCTGATTATTGCTTCCCAGTGCTGAATGAAATCCAAGTGGAGATTTCCCGACCGATTCTTCGGCAGCTTTTTGTCCGACTCCGTTCGCACCTAAGCTTTCTTGCATTACCTGGTAGTAAGAGTAGACCCCTCTCGAAATAAGACTGATGAAGAGGAGGATAACGGCATAACCAAGAAAATTGAAAAAAAATCGGCTTTCACCCGTGACTACAAACGTACGTCGATCGGTGCTTCTTTGGAACGGAGTTCCAGGATGCCCGATAATCGCAATATAGCAGACCGTCATAATCGTAATGATACTTGCTAGTATAATCAGCAAAGAAAAGGCGGAGGTATTTAAATCCCAAGCAAGTTGTTGGACAATTTTTGGTGCTAGTGCGAATTGAAAATCTCTGTGAAGAGAGAAAAAGCCTACAGACATAAGAAGAGTTGAGAGCACTTCAAATGTACCAAAATATCGAACACGCCAAAGAAGCCACGTGGTCATAAATCCAAAAACAAAAACATAAAAGATAAGGTTCCAATCAAGCAGCAGCGAGAAGGGTGCTAATATGCCGCTGGCTGTCTGCGTAAAGAATCCTTGTAGTATTTGAAAAAGACCATTTATACCGAGGAAAATAGTCAAAAATAAAATAGGAGCCACATAACTTCTAAGGCGTGTGAACGCAGTAAAGGTTCCGAGAAGAATACCGAACAACAGTCCGAGAACAAGCAGCTCTTTGGGCGTAGAAATGCTAAAAGTGTCGTGCATGATTGACACTATTGTAGCGCCAACAGCAAAACGCATAGCGGTCATCATGATGAGAAAAAGCAGATGCAATCGTGATTTCAAATCCGTATGCGCTTGAAATGGAGAGAGAGCAGCTCTTGGCTCTCTGTTTTCGATTTCTGTTGCGTACGTCATTATCCCTTTCATATCTACTAATTCTGAACGAGTGTAAACCGAACATTATTCTTCTCACACTCACTGAGGAATTGCTCACGAGCATTCTGCATCATGGCGTCATCATTTGGAGCAGTTTTCTCAGTTCCTTCATCATCTCGAAAAATAATCCTTTCAAGAAGGGGTGAGCTTTTTTCATTCTCTTGCCTATCAGCGGCATCAAGTATTATCCAAAAGCTATCAAGATGCTGCTTGTTGAGGAGCGTTTGAAGCTCTAGTGCCGCGGCCATGAACTCAGGATTGCTTAGTCGCTTGACTGATACAAAGACGGTCAGAAGGTTCAGTCGACTTCCATGCTCTCGTGCTTGATGTTCAGAAAGAGAGGCTACATTTCTCATTCTCTCTTCGGTTGTGGTTACATCTGCCTGCCATACTCCGGCAAGTAAGACTTCTTCTGCCTGTGAAGAAGATGTCGCGGTACCAGTATGAGCTGTATCGGATTCTTGCCAGCCATCGGCAGCGAGCAGAAACTCGAATCCCTCTTCCTCTAGTACACGCAGATATGAGATGACAGTTGAGCAGAGGGCATCATCGTTTTTACCAGCGAGCACCAATGCCGAAATAGTTCCCTCGGGACGCATCGATGGCTCTGGATGTCTTGCAAGGAGTTCGCCTGACTTTGCATATACCTTCCACAAAATCTTTCGAGCGCCATCGGCTGGATGATAGCGCTTTACATCAAAGAGGTCGCCTCCTCTATTTTGTAGCTCTACTTGCTCAACCCCTGAAGTCGTATCAGAAGTAAAAATAGGAATCTCTTTTGGGGATAGCACTGGCGGATAGACCGGAATTGTCATTGAGGGGTGAAAGTTGACCTGCCACGAAAATTTAGAAAGCCCGAGCGTATCTTGAAGAGCGCACTCTATGTGAGAAAGACTCCATTGGCCGCGATGAGGCATTTCGAGAAGTTGCATCAGTTCTTTTCCTTTTCCTAGGTCTCCAGCAACCTTCCATGTAGCTGCGTTCTGTTCTTGAAGAAAATGCGGAGTTAAGGAAACAGAAAAGAGGGGTGGAAGGTATATTTCTGACAGCCGAATAAAGAGAGAGAAAGGGTGCTCTGAAGTTGGACGGCTTGATGTGCTGAATTGAGGAACTCCATAGGTTGGTCGTAGCTGAATGCGAGCGCACATCCTCCAACCAGTCAGCAGAGTAGCGATGCTCATTACAGGGACAAGGATGATTAACGAGTATCCAACTACTGCTGCAATCAGATCTGAATGTTGAGAAGCGGGACCAATCACCATTGAAATTCCGAAGAGCAGAAGCACGAGCCCTTGTAAGGTCGGGAGATGACGAATTCGTCTTTTCTGGCTCGAAACATCGTCGGTTTTGATGTTGTCTAAGCCATTGCTCGCTGAATCGAGAGGTATATCACTTGAGCTGAGAGATGTTGACATATTCCAATGAAACGAGTGTTTTTTTACAGGGGTATTCGGGTAGTATGACCTGTTCTTCATAAGAGCGCTACTACCGCTGGAATGTGAAAATTGACCATTTTCACCAAGATCGCTCAGCGAATAGGAGGTAGAGTCTACCGAGAAGGGGTATTGTAAAAGAGGAATCTCTGGCTGGAAAGTGTTTGTATTGTATCAGCAAGGAAGTTCTGAAACTCTTACTCATATGACTTTCGTCTGTCTGCTCTTCGGCTGGTGCAAGCAGGGAGAGTGTCAAAGGACATAATCTCGAAATGAGCATAGAGAATATGGTGAATAATTCGAGCTAAACAGTAGAGAGCGAGTCAACTGGGCATATAGCAGATCAGCTCTTGGTCAGGAGAATGAAAAATGAGCAAAGAACGCTGGAACGACTTTAAGAAAAGAAGCTGGATCGGATTGAATGAGCAGTTCTTCTTTGACTATAGCTGCATTCATGAATCCCTCGATTTTCCGGTTGATAAGCGCAATTCAGCTCTTGAGGGAATGCGAAGATTGGAGCAGGGCGAAAGAGTAAATCAGGATGAAGATCGCATGGTGGGACACTACTGGTTGCGGGCTCCTGAGCTTGCCCCCACCTCTGAGCTGGCAAGTGCGATAGAAGAGGAGCGTAGTCGCATACAAGGCTTTGTAGCACAAATTCATAAGGGGGCTTTGCGTTCTGGAGCAGGAAAATCCTTTACATCGCTCTTATTAATAGGAATAGGGGGGTCTGCGCTCGGTCCTCAGTTAATGGCAGACATCTTCCATACGCCTCAGCGCCCACTTCATTTTTTCGCGATTGACAACACAGATCCCGAGGGAATCGCTCATACCGTAAGTCAAATTCCTTCGCTTGAGGAAACGTTAGTTCTTGTGGTCTCTAAGTCTGGTGGAACCAAAGAGACTCGGAATGGAATGATTCTTGTTGAGAAAATCTTTGAGAAGCAGGGACTATCTTTTCCGAAACATGCAGTTGCTATAACTGGGAAAGGGAGCCTTCTCGATATTTATGCGCAAGAACAGGGATGGATAGAACGATTTCCAATGTGGGATTGGGTTGGAGGACGAACGAGTCTATGGAGCGCTGTTGGGCTTTTGCCAGCAGCTCTTTTGGGGATAAATATCGATGCGCTCTTAGAAGGGGCGCGCGAGATGGATCAATGCACACGTGGGGAACAACCTGAGGAAAATCCTGCGCTCATGCTCGCGCGGATATGGCAGATCATGGCCGCCTCGAGAGACATGGTAGTTTTACCATACAGAGACAGGTTGCTCTTATTAAGCCGATACCTGCAACAGCTGATTATGGAGAGCCTTGGGAAAGAGTGTGATCTTGATGGGAACCGAGTACATGAGGGCATCGCAGTCTACGGCAATAAGGGGTCTACGGACCAGCACGCCTATGTGCAGCAGCTTCGGGATGGGAGAGATAATGTATTTATCTCGTTTGTCGAAGTATTGGAGGAATCCGTGGGTTTTGATAAAGGAGCTGAACAGCTTGTACATATCTGCAAAGAAGAGGTAGAGGAGGGGATGACAGCAGGAGATTATCTTCAAGGCTTCCTCCTTGGCACACAGAGAGCGTTATTCGATAGTGGTCGACCATCGGTGATGATTTCTCTTCGTTCCCTCAATGAATTTAGTGTTGGAGCGCTACTTGCCTTCTTTGAGCGTGCAGTATCTTTTTATGCGAGTATGGCCAACATTAATGCGTATAATCAACCAGGAGTAGAAGCTGGAAAGAAAGCAGCAGAGCGAGTAGTCCAGTTAAAGAAAGATATTGTGCATCTGATGTCTCAAGAAGCAGGTCGTTACCAGAGTGTCGATGAGCTAGCACATGCACTTTCCTCTGATGAGCGATTTGAGATTTTTAAGATACTGGAACGACTTGCTGCCAACGGAGTCGTTGCTGTTTCGGATGAGTCTGAAGAGGTGTTTTTACGCCAATATTGTTTACGGAACTAGCTGACTTTTGGGCTCGAGCTGTCGGCTGTTACCGCCCCCTCACTTTTTTATCAGACCTTTAGCGAGGTCTTTTGAATTTTCTCGTTGTCGGTGTTTCCCCGTCTTCAACGAGGACTTCTACGCAACAAGAGCTTTTTGTTTTCAGAGTTGCCCGAGTTTTTCCCGCCACTTGTTTTGTAACGAAAGCATCATCTTCAAGACTCTTGCATTTTTTCCTTTTGTTCGGCTTGCTAAATTTTTTGAATCTGACGGTATAGCTTAAGACATCAGCAAACTCTGTTTCGGGAGCAGTCCATGTAGCCACGCATCGATTCCTAGTCGAGTTTATGCTTCGCAGCCGCAATTTTAAGGAAGAGGGGGTTGTCTCTTGTAGCGCGAGTGCCACATCAATAATAGTGCCGAGAATAGAGAAGTGATCAATGGATGCACAAGCGATCGGATCTCCATTTTCATCAGTTGTAATCGTTGTCGCGAGTGGAGACCAGACCTCGCTGTCCTCATCATAGCGAGCGATGAGGACAGCATCAGTTGTTGCTCCTACGGCACTCAGCTCTGTTTCATCAATAGGGATGCAGAGTTCAGCATCTTTTTCGGGGATTGTTACAGCCGTGCCGCCGATCTTTGGCGTAATCTCCCAAACAGTAAGGGGAAGACTTTCAAGTGTACTGCTAAATTCTGTGGCGGTATTAATCTCAACACTTCCAATGCCAGACCCCACTGATAATCCTCCTGAGGGAAACTCAATGGTTGCTTGCCCATCAGGAAAAGTAAGCTTTGTATTTTGATTGAGGAGGATGGTGGGTGATACCAGCGTGTAGTACGTGCCTGAGTCAGAAATCGCCAGATTTATGCTATCGCCAGTTTGCGATGCAATGGTCTGATAACTTGTTTCCCCAGAGTATTTTCGCGAGTTACTATTGCTTGTTGTGGACTCGACGCCAAAACAATTCACTTTCCAGTTCTCTGCTTTGTTTTCGTTTTTTACATAGAGCGGAAGGATAACAGAGCTTTCTCCGGGAGTTACTTTTGCAGAGCTTTTTTCTTTTCTGGCATTGTATGCTGAGCACGAGATGCTTGAGAAAGATCCGAGGTTAAGGCTACTACCAGTTTGATTCGTTGCCGAGAGATTCACGGTAAGAAGGTAGTTCGGCTCTTTCAACGTAAAGTCAAGCGGGAATGTTGAGATGCTCTCAAACGGAATAGTGATGATCTGTGGTTTCGGAGGAATTTTATCAGTAGCTCCCTGCTGAGTTTGTGGTGGGAAAACTGATACTCTATAGGTTCTTCCCGAGATAACTGGCACACTGAGTGAGCTCGTTGCTGAAAATTCACCACTTACCAGAACATCAAATGATCCAAGCACGTTTGGATCGGCGTCGGATTCAATTCGAAAGTAACCACCGACTTGAGTGGTTAAATCACTATCAAATAGTCGTAGCTCAACCTTTGCCTCAGCTTTTTCGGCTACGAGTGAGATAATGGGGGCTGGATCATTTGGGCTGGTCGAATTCAGGCTGAAGGTTTGAAAATCTTTGCGCACATAAAAGGAGTTACTTGTCTCTTGATCTGTAAAGACGCCGCTGAATGGGAGTTCTGGATTTCCCGTGCCGTTTGCTGGGTTAAGAGCATTTGGTCCTGGACGGAGTCGATATCGGTAAGAGAAGTGGTTGACGAGCAGTGCGTTGCTTAACACTCCGGAGTTTGGTATCGCGCCTTGCTTTTGAAAAGTTGGAGCAATATTCGCATTGGAAGTCGAGTCGAATAG